>JABDQB010000378.1 GCA_013042495.1 Gemmatimonadota bacterium | reverse complement strand
GCCCAAGGAGGACCTGTTCGTGGCCCCGGTCGAGGAGCTGCTTCCGGTCGTGGACGCGGTTATCGAAACCCATGCCAGCGGCGACGTTCTCGTGGTTGCCAGGCCTGACGCGCTGGCCAGGGGCGTGACTCTGATGGTGGTCATGCCGAAGTATCGATTTTCCTCTGAGGCTCGGCATCGGGTCCAGAACCTGATCGTGGAAGCTTACCGCGGGCAGATCCTGAACTATCACCTGGCGCTGGGGGAGGGAGAACAGGCTCGCCTGCACTTCCATGTCGCGGCCGACCCGGATGCCATTGCGGCCGTGGATCTGGTCGCCTTGCAGGCGCGGGTGAGCGAGGCGATTCGCTCGTGGCAGGAAAAGACCCGTGTGGCGCTCGAGGATTTGGTGGAGCCCGATCGCGCCCTGGAGTTGAGCCGTCGCTACGGGGCTGCTTTTTCTCCGCAATACGTAGCGACAACCGAGGTGCGTACCGCCGTTCGGGACATCGAGGTATTGGAGCAGGTACGTCTGGGTGGGGTGAGCCGCGTAACCCTCATCGAGCTCGATCCGCCGGTCGAGAGTCGATACTGGTTGACTGCCTTCGACCGAGGGGAGAGCCACGACCTGTCTGATGTGATGCCCGTGCTGGAGAACTTCGGTTTCCGCGTGGTGCGGGCCGAAGCGCACGAAGTCTGCGTCGAGGAGGGCGAGGCTCCTCTCACGATCCATGGCTTTCTGGTCGACGTGCCCCCGGAGTGGCGCGTCGACCGTGCGTCGGTCGAACCCCGCGTGGAGGACGCGCTGAGAGCGGTCCAGGCAGGGTGGGCCGAGAACCTGCACGTCAACCGGCTGATCTTGTCCGCTGGACTGTCATGGCGGCAGGTGGCTCTGCTGAAGGCCTACGGCGCCTACGCCTTCCGCATCGGCGCCGTTTCCAGTCGGCTGGGGCTCAGGCGGCCGTTGGTCGCGTATCCGGAGGCGGCCCGCCTGCTGTGGGAGTACTTTTCCGTCCAATTCGATCCGACCCTCGAAGGTGACCGCGAACTGGCGGCGATAGCCGTGCGGGACGCGTTCCACACCGCGCTCAAGACCGTCGAGGGCATCGATGACGACCGCACGCTGCGGCGTCTCCTCAACCTGATAGACTCGACGGTTCGCACGAACTACTTCCAGCCCCGCCTGCGGGAGGATCCCGAGGCTCCGATCGCTCTCAAGTTGGATTGCAGTCAGGTAGAGTTGATGCCTGAGCCCAGGCCCCGGCACGAAATCTGGGTGAGCGGCGTCAGGACAGAGGGCGCTCACCTGCGCATGGGGGACGTCGCGCGCGGTGGGCTGCGCTGGAGCGATCGACTCGAGGATTTCCGGGTCGAGGTCCTGGGCCTCGTAAAGACGCAGCAGGTGAAGAACGCGGTCATCGTTCCCGAGGGAGCCAAGGGGGCCTTCGTCGTGTCCCGTCCTCCGGCCGACCGCACGCTGATGCGCCAGGCTGGCGTGACCAGCTATCGCGACTTCGTGGGCGGGTTGCTCGACCTGACGGACAACGTCGTCGGCGGAGCGGTCGTCCACCCGGCGGATACCGTGATCAAGGACGGCGAGGACCCGTATCTGGTGGTAGCCGCCGACAAGGGGACCGCGACGCTCTCGGACACCGCCAACGAACTCGCGGCGTCCTACGGATTCTGGCTGGGCGACGCGTTCGCCTCGGGCGGATCCAAGGGATACGACCACAAACAAATGGGCATCACGGCGCGTGGGGCTTGGGAGTGCGTGAAGAGACACTTCCGCGAGATGGGCAAGGACATCCAGGAAGAGGAATTCACGGCCGTCGGGATCGGCGACATGAGCGGGGACGTATTCGGCAACGGGATGTTGCTGAGCGGGAAGACACTCCTGCTCGCCGCGTTCGACCATCGCAACATCTTTATCGATCCCGATCCCGACCCGGAGACGAGCTGGCGGGAGCGGAAGCGGCTGTTCGACCAATCCGGATCGGCGTGGACCGACTATTCGCCTGATCTGATCAGCGAGGGCGGTGGGGTCTGGGGGCGGGGTGACAAGCGAATCGACTTGCCGAATCGGGCCCGAGAAGTGCTGGGAATCGAGGAAGATCATCTTAACGGGGAGGCCCTGGTAAAGGCCATCCTCTCCGCGCCCGTCGAGCTCTGGTGGAACGGTGGCATCGGGACGTATGTGCGCGCGTCGTCCGAGACGGATGCGATGGTCTCAGATCCCGGAAACGACCTCGTGCGTATTACGGCCGCGAATCTCCGCGCCAGGGTCGTTGGCGAAGGCGGGAACCTGGGCCTGACGCAGCAGGGACGAATAGAGTACGCCCTGCGTGGTGGTAGACTGAACACCGACGCTCTGGACAACTCCGCGGGGGTAGACACCTCGGATCACGAAGTCAATCTGAAGATCCTCCTCGGCCATTCCGTCGCCGAACGCCGAATGTCAGAGGCCGACAGGGATGAACTCCTGGCATCGGTGGAGGGCGACGTCGGAGCGGCGGTCCTGCGAAACAGCTATACGCAAAGCCTGGCGGTCAGCCTCGACCAGCACCGTGTTCGCTCGAATCCGGCGAGTTTCGGCGATGCCATGCTGTCTCTCGAAAAGGCCGGATTGCTGGACCGGACCCTCGAGAATCTGCCGACCGGCGAGGACATGGCCGACCGCCTCGAAGCGGGCACGCCGGCTCTCACCCGACCCGAACTCGCGGTGCTGCTGGCCTACGCGAAGATGCACTTGAGGCGCCGGCTGAAGGACTCCGAAGTGCTGCGCGACCCCGGCATGCTCGAATTGGCTCGGAGTTACTTTCCGCTTTCCGTTCTGGAGCGAGCAGGTGAGGCGTCCCTTTCGGAACATCGCCTGCGGAGCAACATCGCGGCCACGGAGCTGACGAATCGGCTGGTCGATTCGATGGGTGGCGCTGGACTGATCCAGCTCATCGGCGAGACCCACCGCTCCGCTACCGAGGTATCCAAGGCGTGGTTCGTTGCCTACCGGATTGCGGGAGCCGAGCAGCTTCTGCGCGGCTTGCAGGAGCTCGACGGCCAGGTCACGTCTGGTGTCCAGGCCCAGTGGCTGCTCGCCGCCAGCGAATCGCTGGCGAGGTCCGCGCGCTGGATCCTCGCGAACGCCGACCTCGCCCGCCCGATCGGTGAGCTGATCACCTGGTACGGAGATCCTGTCGATGAAATCAGAGCCAGCCTGGGCGAGCTCCTGCCCGAGCCGAAACGCAGCCAGGTAGGAGACCGTCTGTCGATCCGAATGGCCGACGGCATGGAGCGCGATCTCGCCTGGAGACTCGTGTGCCTGGAATTCCTGGATGGGCTCCTGCCGGTCGCGAGTCTGTCGCGGGACGCCGGGATCAGCGCCCGGGCCGTGGGGAATCTCTACTTCGGAATCGCCTCAGACGTCGACTTTCCGTGGCTGCACGACCGGCTGGTGGAGATGGCGGGCGAGAATCTGTGGGAGCAGCGTGCCGCCCGGCGTCTGGTCATCCAGCTGGAGGCAGCCCGACGCCGAATCGTCAGCGGTCTGATCGAGGAGGGCGAGTCCGCGGAGGACACCGCCGCCATTATGATCGCCTTTCGGCAGCGGTGCGCGGAAGGTCTGACCCGCATTCACGATCTGATCGACGAATTGAAGTCGTCGGAGGATCCTGGACTGGCGGCGCTCATGGTGGCGGCTCAGGCCATTTCCGAGCAGTGTGAGGTCTGGCGGCCCGAATCGTAGAACGGATCGGCCGCTGACGCATAAGAGCGGCCGGAGGGCGTAACGCTCTCCCCGGCCGCCCACGCGCATGCATCAGTCCGCTACGAGCATGAGCGCCCTAGTAGGTGGTCAGATAGCGATCCAGCTCCCACCGGGTGACCTGCGCAATATTGTCTGCCCATTCCTGCTTCTTGGCGTGCACGTAGTTGTCGAAGAGGTGCTCGCCCAGGGTCTCGCGGATCAGATCGTCCTTCTCCATTTCCACGATCGCCTCTCCCAGGTTGGCGGGCAGCGTCTCCATCTGGTAATGAGAGCGTTCGTCCTCGCTCAACTCCCACACGTTGGTGTCGACGGGAGGACCGGGTTCGATCTGCCGTTCCATGCCATCGAGACCCGCGGCCAGTTGCACGGCAAGGGCGAGGTACGGGTTGCAGGCCGGGTCCGGCATACGGAACTCGACCCGCGTACCGATCCCCCGCCGATCCGGAACCCGGATCATGGGCGATCGATTGCGCTGCGACCACGCGATGTCCACCGGCGCCTCGTAGCCGGGGACCAGTCTCTTGTAGCTGTTCACGAGAGGGTTGGTGATCGCAGCCACGGCCTTCGCGTGCGCCTTGAGACCGCCAATGTAGTGGCGCATGGCATCGGAGATCTGGAACTCGGCGTCGGCGTCAAAGAAGATGTTCTCCCCGTCCAGGAACAGCGACTGGTGGGTATGCATCCCGGAGCCGTTCTGTCCGAAGATCGGCTTCGGCATGAAGGTGGCGTGCAGATCGTGCGCCAGCGCCGCGTTACGAACGATGAAGCGGAATGTGGTCAAATCATCAGCCGTCCGCATCACCTCGGCATACTTGAAGTCGATCTCGTGCTGACCCGGCGCCACCTCGTGGTGCGCCGCCTCCACTTCGAATCCCATCGCCTCGAGATCGTTGACGATCATCCGACGGGCCTTTTCGCCGAGGTCAACCGGCGTGAGGTCGAAGTACCCCGCCGCGTCGTGCGTGACCGTTGTAGCCCCTCCGTCCTCGTCGCGCTGGAACAGGAAGAACTCGGCTTCCACTCCGGCGTTCATGACGTAGCCCTTCTCCGCGGCGCGAGCCGCCACGCGCTTCAGGCATAGCCGCGGGTCACCGGCGAACGGCGTGCCATCAGGCTTGTGCACGTCGCAGATCAGGCGCGCGACCCTGGCTTCCGGATTACCCCATGGGAATACTCGGAACGTCCGCAGGTCGGGCTTCAGCAGCATGTCGCTCTCCTCGATTCGCACGAAGCCCTTGATCGACGAGCCGTCGAAGAGGATCTCCCCATCCAGAGCCTTCTGGAACTGGCTGCCGGGGACTTCGACGTTCTTGGTGTGCCCGAGGATGTCGGTGAAAGTGAGCCGAAGAAACCGGACGTTGAGCGCCCGGCAAAGCTCGAGGATCCCGTTGGCGTCAGGATCGGTT
>JABDQB010000213.1 GCA_013042495.1 Gemmatimonadota bacterium | reverse complement strand
TCGCCCACCGGGATGTCCCGCACCTCGATTTGGGCGCCCGCCGGTTCGACGATTTCCTTCAAGACGTTGCAGTTGCCGCCCGCCCCCTGGTCGTGGATGCTGACGATCGGGTTGTCATCCCCCATCTCCACGCAGGCCCGCAGGACGCGATTGACCTTCTGCTCCATCTCGGCATCGCCGCGCTGCACGGCGTTGAAGTCCAGTTCGGCCACGTTCTCGCCCTGCACCATGCTCGACGCGGCGCCTCCCCCCATCCCGATTCGGTAGGCCGGGCCGCCGATCTTCACGACCCACATTCCGGGTTCGGGAGTGTCCTTTTCGGTGTGCCGGCCATCGATCTGTCCGATGCCGCCGCTGAACATGATCGGTTTGATCCACTCACGTCTCTCCCCGCCCGGCGTGCGCAGCCCGAAAGACCGGGTGTAGCCCTGGATCAGGGGCTCGCCGAACTTGTTGCCGTAGTCCGATGCCCCGTTGGAGGCCTCGATCTCGATCTCGAGTGGCCTGGCGAGGTTGGACGGGTAGGCGAAACCTGGATCCTCCCACGGAAGCTCATAGCCCGGGATGTAGAGGTTTCCGACGCAGTACGCCGCCGTTCCGGCCACCACCAGCGATCCCTTACCGGCGGCGTGGACGTCACGGATGCGGCCGCCCGTGCCCGTTTCGGCGCCCGGGAACGGGGCCACCCCCGACGGGAAATTGTGGGTCTCCGCCGTGAAGATGACGTGATATTCGGCTTCGGCCGGGACCATGCGGCCCGGCTTCCCGGGATGCTCAGGCATCAGGGTCCGAATCCGGTATCCCCGGATCCCACTCGAATTGTCCTTGAATGCGATGACGCTGTTGCCCGGATTGGCGTCCAGCGGCGCTCGGAGCAGCTCCATCAGGTTTTGCGGGACTTCCGTTCCGTCAATGACGAGACGCCCCTTGAAGAACCAGTGGCGGGAGTGCTCGCTGTTGGACTGAGCGATGTCGAACAGCTCGACGTCCGTCGGGTCGCGGCCCACCTCATCCTGAAACAGGCGCGTATAGTAGTCGAGGTCCCAATCGTCGAACGCGAGTCCCATGCTCCGGTTCACGCGCTCGAGCGCAAGCCGTCCGTTCTCGACCACCGGAATCGTCGTCACGGGCTTCGGGTGGATTCCGTGCTCGAAGGTCTCGAGCGTCTGCGGATACGGACACTCCGTCATGCGGTCGTGCACGAGACCCAGGAAACGGTCGACATGGCTTCCGTCCAGTCCCCCGTCCGCCTGCACACGATAGCGCCGCGAGCGCTCGATTCGCCGAACCGCCGACAACCCGCAGGCGTGGCACACGGATACCGCATTCGTGGACCATGCCGTCGTGAAGCTCATGCGAGGTCCGACTTCCAGGAGCCTCGCCCCGTAAGCCCCGGCCCGAAGCCGATCCTCCTCGATTCCGTCGAGCAGGAAGCTCGTCGCCGCGAAACCCTCTGGCTCGAACGTCTCGCTCAGAAGCCACGTCAGGATCCGCTCTTCGTCGCCGCTCAGAGCCCTGGCGGCTTCGACATTGAAGCACGTTTCAGAGCGTATGTCCGAGATATTCGCCGACACATGAGCCCGAGCTCGATCGAGCAGCGCCATCCGGGCGGATTCCGATTGAGCCGGTGAGCGGTAGAAATGAAGAAGGCTCATTAGCAGGCTTGCTCATCCGGGTTCGAGTGAGGGGCTTACGACGGCTTCGGCTCCGCGCATGCAGGGGTGATAGGTCGGGGGCTGGGGCGCGTCAAGACGCGGCGCCCGTCGGACTGGTCGAGATTCCTTTGTCGCCTGCTCGTGCGCGTCCCGGTATGTTGAGCGGCGTCGGTACCGTAAGCCCCCCATGGAGGTACCCAATGGATGGTTGGAAGAAGCGCCTGATCGTGGTCGGGGACCGGATCCTGGTGTCTCCGGAGGAGGGCGAGGAGCGCACCCGGGTCGGGTTGTACCTGCCGCCTACCGCGGTGGACAAGAAGGAAGTTCAGGGCGGTACCGTTGTCGCCACGGGACGGGGTAACCCGGTTTCCGCTCCCACGGAACTGGATGATGAACCGTGGAAGATCGGGCAGGGCGAGGCTCGCTACATGCCAGTGGAGGCGAAGCCGGGCGACTACGCCCTGTTCTTCCGCCGAGCCGCCGTCGAGATCGAGTTCGAAGGTAAGACGTACCTGGTGATCCCTCAGGCCGCCATTCTGACCCTGGTCAGGGAGGATCTTCCCTGAGCCTGCCGTTTGGAGCCGTATCGGCGCGAATGTCCAATTTCCGCACTTTCCCGGTCGTCGTCTCGGCGCTGATTGCCGCCACCGCCTGCGACCCGGCGGCCAGCCCGGGGC
>JABDQB010000363.1 GCA_013042495.1 Gemmatimonadota bacterium | reverse complement strand
GGGGATGTACGATCGCACGCACCAGAGCGGAGCCATCGGCGACATTCGTGACGTCATGCGCGACATCCGCTGGCATTCGCGTCGGTACGCGCCGTGGATCGGTTCGGAGCCGGGGCAGGATAAGCGCCTGGACCCTGACCTGTTGTGGGAGATCGCGGAACGGGCCGGGCTCGGGGACCCTGATCCGGTGGGTCGAGAGCACGACGAGGAGTCTCTCCGAATCGCCTCCTATCTGTACCGCTACGCCTACCGTGCACTCGCCGGGTGGCTGTCGTGGCTCGAGGTCGAAAACCTGCGTGACTTCGACAGCCTGATACTGGATGCGCGCCGGCTCCTGACCCGGCCGGGCACCCGGCCGGCCCTCGAGGCGGTGAGGTCCCGGTACCGAATTCTCATCATCGACGAGTTTCAGGACACGGACGCGGCTCAGCGTGACATCGCGTTCGCGATCGCCGGCCTCCCGCTGCCCGGACGGGACCCTGACTCCGACCCGGTGGATTCCGGTGAACCTGCCGGCGAGTGCCCGCAACTGTTCCTCGTGGGTGATCCGAAGCAGAGCATCTACCGGTTCCGCGGCGCTGATATCGGTGTGTGGAACGACGTCCGGGCATCCCTCGATCGCAGCGGGCGGCTGCTCGATCTGAGCCACAACTTCCGCAGTGAGCCGCAGGTCGTGGACTTCGTGAATCGTGTCTGCGGACCGGTCATGGCGGAGCGAGCGGACGACCTCCGCGAGCTGTCTCCTCGCAGTGCCGTCGAGTACGTACCGCTCCGACCGGCTGTTGAGCGAACGGCCGCCGGAGGCCTGGAATGGCTGGTCAACGACAAGAACGGAGACGACGTGAAGACCGCCGAGGCCCGCCTCATCGCCTCGCGGATCCGCCAGCTGGTGGAATACGAAGTGGTCCGCGATCCGGAGACGGGCAAGTGCCGGCCTTGCCTGTTCAGCGACATCGCGATTCTGGCCAGGACACGCAGCGTCCTGCGCGGCCTCGAGGATGGCCTGCGGCAGTACGACGTAAGGTTCTACAATAGTTCGGCCGGCGACCTCGCGGATCGGCAGGAGATCCTCGATGTCCTGACCGCTCTCCGGCTGGTCGACAATCCGAGCGACGACCTGAGGGCGTTCGCGTACCTGCGGTCACCGTTCGTCGGACTGCGGGACGAGGTCCTGGTCCGGCTGCGCATCGACCCGCGAGTCAAGGCGGCCGCCCGTCGTCCCTCGTACCTGGCTCAGGCGCGGGCCTACCTGGATCTGGTCGAGTCCGGCGACCTGGAACCGTTCCCGGCGCCCGAGAATCGGCACGTGCATGAGGTCGAAATGTGGGCCCTGCGCGAGGGCCTCGAGGCGCTCGATGAGGCCCATCGTCTCGTGGACAGGACGGACCATGGCGAGATCCTCGGAGGGGTGCTCGATCGAACGGGGTATCGGCTGCATCTGCTGCTTCGCGAGCATGCAGCGGAAGCGCTCGCGAACATCGAACGCTTTCACGCTCTTCTCGAGGACTACCGGCATCTGCCGCTGGGCGGATTCTTGCGACTGTGGGATCGATGGGGCGAGCAGGACACGGGCATCCCGCAGGCCCCGCTGACGAGCCAGGAAGATGTCGCGGTTACGCTCAGCACCATCCACACCGCGAAAGGGCTGGAGTGGCCCGTGGTGATCCTGGCCGGCACGCGGAGCGGACCCGATTCCGGCGGACGCCTCAGCGGCACGTACTGGAGTGATCCGTCCCTCGGCCCGGTGTACATGGGGAATAAAGGCGAGCGCGGCGCCCGCTCGCTACGAGTGTTTCACAGCGCCCTTGCCGAAGAGCACGCCGAGGAGGCTCGCCTGCTGTACGTCGCAGCCACGCGGGCGCGCGACCGTCTGATCATCTCGGGCCCTACCGTGAAGCCACGTGGCTACGCCGACTGGCTGCAGCGGGGTCTCGACGGGGCCATCGAGGCACACGAAGCTGTGGCCGTGCGCGAAGCAGGGGACTCCGACGACCCGACCTGGAGAGATCGCCGGTCGGATCCGGCCCGCGACGATGATTCGGCGACGGGCACCGGCCGTCAGCTCGACGCGTTTGGCTTCGATCACGCGCCGGAAGACGACCGGGGACAGTTCAACCTCTTTGCGCCGCGCCATGATCCCGAGCCCGAGTCAGCGGCCGATGCAATACCCTCGCCGGGGGACGGCGTCGAAGTACCTCTCGTCCTCTTCCGAACGCCCAGCCCGATTCAGGAGACGTTGCTGCCGGCCCCCGTCGAGCTCTGGTGGCTCGACGGCCTCCGCGAGCGTCCGGCGCCCGTCATCACGCAACCGATCGCCGGGGTAATGAGCGGCTTCACGACGTCGGCGACCGAACTTCGGATGAAGGAGCTGGACCCGGAGACCTGGAAGCTGCGCTACACGCATGGGGTGGTTCCCGGACCGGAATTCGCTCGAGCGACCGACCCCGGCTCTCGCCTTCCTGCCAGGATTCGCGGGACGCTCATCCACACGGTACTCGAGCGACTCGAAGCCGAATCAGAGCTCGCGCGCATCCTCGGCGAGGCGATCGCCGGCCTTGACGCACCGGAGTCCGAGACGCTGCTGGAGCCCGGTTCGGCCTATCGCGAGGCCCTGCGGGAGGAAATCGAAGCCGTCGTGCGAAGCGACGAATGGGCGCACTACGTCGCCGGACGGCACTGGCGCGAACTACCGTTCCTCCACCTGGTCAGACCGAGGGAGTGGCGGTTGGGGGCCTACGACCTGTTCCGTCCGGGAGGCGATGGCGATGCACCGGAGGTCCCGCGGGTCGTGGACTTCAAGACGCACGAGATCGACGCGTCGGACGTGGCCGCGACGGCCGCGACGTACGAGATCCAGGCCGCGGTGTACCGGGAGGCAGCGGAGGCGATCCTCGGGCTTCCCGTCCGGGTGAGCCTGCACTTCACGCACCCGAATGTGGCGTTCGACGTCTAGCCGGCCGGCTTCAGCGGTCGGGGCTTCCCCCGGCCTCCGCGAACGGAACGAAACGCTCGTCGATGAAGTGGTGCCAGACCCCCTCGACAGTTTCCGCCCAACCTTCCTCCATCTCTCCCGCGGCGCGCACGGTGACCTTGAGGTTGGTGGACGTGCCCTCGAGCCCGACCTCCGCCAGTTCGTACGTGGCCACCGTGAACAGGGCGTGTCCGGCCAGGCCCAGCGGGCCTTCGAACCGCAGGAGCGACCCTCGCTCGGCCGCGGTCACGACGGCGTGACGAACACCGTCACCGGACTCGTTGAACAGCTCGTAGAATCCGCCCCCGGGACGCGGCTCGATGTACAGCCGGTGGGGAGCGCCCGAGAACGTGTGATCCCACCAGCCGCTGATGTCCCCGGTCAGGGCATCGTAGGTGTCGCGTGGGG
>JABDQB010000361.1 GCA_013042495.1 Gemmatimonadota bacterium | reverse complement strand
GCCCACGGACGCACGAGCCCGTCCGTCGCCTCCGAGCGCCGCAACAGGTCGGACAGTGCGGCCGCGACGCGGGCCGTACCGAATTCATGCACGAGCGGCTGCAGAACGAGCAACTCGGCGTCCGTCCCCCCGCGTTCGACGCGCGCTCGAACCAGGGATCGGTACCGTCCCAGCGGATTGAGCTCCGTCGCGGGCAGAGAGCCGGGGAGAAACCGGAGTGTCGTGCCCACCCGGGTCGCGAGGATCTCGAGCTGCGCACGGTGCGATCCATCGACGATGGCCACGGCTTGATCTCCCGGTCCAACCGCAAGCGATTCGATGGACAGCGGGAGGCCGAACCATGCCCGGCAAGCGCCCGCGGCATCATCGGCCTCGGGCAAAGCCGCGATCACGTCCCAGCCGTCGCCAGGCTCCGCGAGCGTATACCCGGCGCTCTCCAGGGCGGCGGCTACGTCTCGGCGGGAATCTTCGGAGCGGCATCGTACCCGAATGTTCCCTCGCCCCGCTACCGCCCCAACCAGCAGAGACAGCCGCTCCTCGGCGGTTGCCCCCAGGCCCACGTCGAGACACTCCGGGTAGCCCTTTTCCACGGGATTCGGCGCCTCGGCTTCCTCGAATGCGCTTTCGGGCCAACGGCGGCCTCGTGGAAGCTGACGCTGGACCAGCGCCCCGAAGTCATCGTCCACCCGCCGAGTGACGGCGATACGACGGATGTCCGTGTCCAGGGTGTCCAGGATAGGCTCCACCGAGGTCCACTCGTCGAGGTCCTCGAGATCGGCCACGCCGTCCAGGACGAGCAATTGCAGACCGCCGAGGCCGAGCCGTCCGAGGCGGATTTCGGGAAGAAGCAGCGACGGACGCGCTACGAGGCACTGAACGGTGGCAGTCCCGACATCGAGGCTGCCATCCGGCCTCAATTTCGCGACACCGGCCTTGAGTCCCCGCGATCCGACATAACGCTGGACCGCGAGCGCGACCTCGGCCGCCCGATCGCGCGTCGGGACGAGGACCAGCGCCTGGAGCCCGGCTTCCGGGTCACACGCTTCTTCGATGGCAAGAGCGTAGACCGATTCGACACCCGACCCCCGGCCCGCCGCCAGGGCAAGGTGGTGGCCCCGGCCGATCGGCGTTTCCGCTGCCGCCAGCACTTCGGGCACTCTCCGAAAGCCCATGGCGGCCGCGATTTCGCTCAGACTCGACTCTTTCGACATATCAGGTCACGCTCTTTCTCTACATCGATTCAGTTTGCAGCCCACCTGGTTGACGGGGCCCCGGGATCATCCCTAGTCTACCCGGCGCTCATCGCGTCCACACACACCCCGATCGGAACAACATGATCAGGTTTGCAGGTTTGCCGGCCCTCCTGTCGCAGACCGTGGACGGCGGATCCCTGGAGCGAGTGACCGCGATTAGGGACGTGGTGTGGGGCGTTCCGCTCATCGTCCTGCTCGTGGGGACCGGGGTATATCTAACCCTGCTGCTCCGGGGCCTGCAATTCCGCAAGCTGTCGCACGCCCTCTACCTCGCGTTCTTCCAGCGTCGGGAAGAGGGCGCCGAAGGCGATATCTCGCACTTCCAGGCCCTCATGACGGCCCTCGCGGCGACCGTCGGGACCGGAAATATCGTGGGTGTCGCCACCGCGATTTCCGCCGGCGGGCCCGGGGCGCTTTTCTGGATGTGGGTCACCGGGCTGGTCGGCATGGCCACCAAGTACTCGGAAGCCGTGCTCGGTGTGCGCTTCCGGGAGACGGACGCCCGGGGCGAGAAGTCCGGCGGCCCCATGTACTACCTCGAGAACGGCATTCGGTGGGGTAACCTTGGACGAGTACTGGCGATCAGTTTCGCCCTGTTCGCGACGCTGGCAGCCTTCGGCATCGGGAACGGGGTGCAGTCGAATTCCGTCGCGGAAGCCGTGAGCAACGTCACCGGGTTTTCGCGGCTCTCGATCGGCCTGGCGACCGCGTTCCTGGTGTCCACCGTCATCCTGGGTGGCGTCAAGTCGATCGGGCGATTCACCGGCGTGTTCGTGCCGGTGATGATCCTCCTGTACATGGGCGCGGCCGGCCTGGTCCTGCTGCTCAACCTGAACCACGTACCGGACGCGTTCAGACTCGTTTTCGAGCACGCGTTCAGCGGCCAGGCGGCGGCTGGCGGCGCGGTCGGCTACACGATCAGCCAGGCGATCCGAAGCGGCGTCGCCCGGGGGGTATTCTCGAATGAGTCCGGCCTCGGGACCGGAGCGATCGCTGCCGCGGCAGCGCAGACGCGCGAGCCCGTCCGGCAGGCCCTCATCTCGATGACACAGACGTTCATCGACACGATCGTAATATGCACGTTCACGGGTATCGCCATCCTGTCGACCGGTGCGTGGGAGTTGGGGCTCGACGGAGCGTCGCTCACGCAACAGGCCTTCTCCACCGGCCTGCCGGGCGAGTGGGGGCAGAACCTGGTCGCGCTCTGCCTCAGCTTCTTCGCGTTCAGCACGATTCTCGGCTGGTCCTACTACGGCGAGCGAAACCTGCAGTACCTGGTGGGATCGAAGGCGATCATCCCCTATCGACTTCTATTCGTCGTGGTGACTGCGGTGGCCGCAGTGGTGGAATTGGACGCGGTGTGGTTGATCTCGGACGTGATGAACGGCCTCATGGCCCTTCCGAATCTGATCGGCCTGCTGCTACTGTCGGGGTTGGTGTTTCGAGAGACGCGATCCTACTTCAGCCGGCATTGAAGTAGACCCCCCCGCACCTGACGGGACCGCGGGGGATGGTCGGCGCGTCCTGGCGAATCAGCCCTCGAACGCCCGGTAGTGTCCCAGGTCGTACGCCCTGATCGACAGGATGTCGCGGGGTCGAAATCCGATATCCTGGAGGCTGGCCGCCTCATCAGGCACCTTTCTCTCCGCGTACTCTACGAAGTAATCGGCGGGATCATCCG
>JABDQB010000360.1 GCA_013042495.1 Gemmatimonadota bacterium | reverse complement strand
GTCCGGACCGGCATCGAGCTGCTGGCGCAAACTCTCGACCTGCTCTTCCAGTCGCTCGACTCGCTGCTCGATCGGCTCGGTCGGCTCCTGCCCCGCAGCCGGGCGGGCAAGGCAAACCGAGACGCTCAGTCCGATGGCCAGGAATACGGCGCGGGACCGAACGGAACGCGCGGCGAGTGACAGAACGCTCCGCGCAGGACGTCGGGCGGGCGCTCTCAGCCGGGCTCTGACCCGCGCCTGTTTGATCGGGGGGAATGGCATTCGCACGTGCGCCAGGATCCGTAGTTGAAACTGATTCTCAACGAGTCGATAGGCTATCGTAGTGGCGGTGCCCCGTCAACCAGTTATGGTTCAGCTCGCTCGCCAACCGCTGGGCTGACTTGACGATCAAGAAGGGCTGTTTGATGACGCTCAAAGCATGGGGTTGGGACGATCAAAGGGCCCAACGAGCCGAAGAGGATGGATTGGACGCCTCAGCCGTTGCCCGGGTCGTGGGCCAAGACCGAGCGAGTTGGTCCATTCAGGCTGAGTCCGGCCCGGAGACCGCGCGGCTTCCGTCGGCCTCGAGCATTGCCCCCTTTCCTGTGGTCGGAGACTGGGTCCTCGTCGAGCCGGGCCCCATGCCCAGCGATCCATGGTCGATACTGGCGGTGCTTCCGCGGCGAACCGCGATATCGAGAGGCGCGGCGGGCACTGGAGGGGGAGAGCAGGTTCTGGCCGCCAATGTGGACAAAGTCTGGATCGTGCACGGTCTGGACATGGCCTTCAACTCCCGGCGACTCGAGCGCTATTTGGCTGTAGTGTGGGAGACGGGAGCCACTCCAGAGGTCATCCTGACCAAGTCGGATCTCGCAGAGGACCTGGAAGCCACGGTGGCTCAAGTCCAAACGGCCGCTCTGGGAGCGTCGATCCGGATTGTGAGTTCTGACGACCCGGAAAGCGTGGATGACCTCAGGAGCACCCTGGCTCCCGGCCGTGTGGTGACCCTTCTGGGGCCTTCCGGGGTGGGAAAGTCGACACTCGTAAACCTGCTAGCGGATGCGACCCTCGCAGAGACCGGGGAAGTACGGACGGGCGACCGGAAGGGTCGCCATACGACGACCCGCCGCGAGCTGTTCCGAATTCCGGGCGGAGCGCTTCTTCTGGATACGCCTGGCTTACGGGAGCTGCGGGTGGGCGTGTTGGATGCGGGCCTGAAGCAGGCGTTTGCCGACATCGAGGACCTTGCCCAGGGTTGTCGATTCCGCGACTGCAGGCACGAAGCAGAACCGGGCTGCTCGGTTCTCCAGGCGATAGAGCAAGGAGTCCTGGATTCCGGTCGGCTGGCGAGCTTCAGGAAACTCCAGGCCGAAGCGGCGCACGAGTTGCGAAAGGCAGATCCGCTGGCCCGGGCTGCTGCCTTGTCGGACTGGAAGACGGCGATCAAGACCATGAAACACCACCCGAAACACAAGTATCGAGGGTGAGGTCAGCCTAACCGGCGCTTGCACCCCGCCGTCAGGCGACGCGCTCCATCTCGTGCAGGATGAACTCGGCTACGGCGCCTTCGGTGGCGGCCGCGTAGGCGGCGATGTGAGCCGAACCCATGTGCGCCTGCCAGAGATCGCGGCTTTCCCAATTCTCGTAGAACAGGAAGTGCCCGGGCGCCTCGTTATTCTTGTGCAGATCATATTGGAGGCAACCAGCCTCTCTTCGGGTCGGCTCGACCAGCTTGCGCAGTTCAGCCTCCACCAGGTCCTCCCGGCCGGACTGGGCGCGAATACTGGCTACGATCGTCAGTGGCATTGGAGTGTCCTTTCAGGTTACGGCTCGAGGCTTCCGCCGGTGTGGCCTGTTCTGTAGAGAACTAAGCGCAGCCCCCGCACTCGACCGCCTCCGGGAATACCAGCAGCCGTTCGTAGGGAATCTCCGACTCACATGCGGCGCACAGGCCGTACGTACCTTCTTCCATCCGCGCGAGGGCGTTCCGGACCAGGGTGAGCCGGATCTCTTCCCGTTCGTGCAGGTTCCGCGTCAGGCTCTGATTCTGGAGTTCGTCCATCCGGGACAGGCGACCGACCCGGCTCTGGTCCAGCTCGACGGGCTCGAGCGCCGCTTCCGAGGCCTCGATGCTCCGCATCAGTCGCTCGAGCTGCGCCTCCAGCTCCTCGCGGAGCTCGGCCAGGTGGTCCTTCGTGAGGGGACTCAATCGGACGTTCCCGACGTGCCGGCAAACGACAACTCGAACCCGATGATGAACGTGATCCGCCGGAACCTTACGTAATCGTCGCTTCCCGGGGATCCGAGGGTCTGGGGTGTCAGGCGTAACGGTTTCGCGATGTCGTTACCGAACGAGTAGATGAGCCCCATGGTGAACGAGGATCGGCCCACGGTGAAGGTCGCACCGCCGGATACGTGGTAGAGGTCCCAGAAAGACAGCGTCGAGTTGGACAGGGAGGCTTCGTTGGCCGCGCTCCGGTCGGTCCGGAACCCGATATAGCCGCCGAAATTCTCGGGAAAGTCGTGTTGTAGACCCAGCGCCCAGTTGAATACGCTGCCGAGGTCGTCGGTGACGGAAGGCACGATCGGCCCTTCGCCGACCTGCGGCTCCACCGGCTCAGCCTCGATCACGGTCCATTCCCCCAATCCGTCGAACCACTCGACTGACCCATGAAGAGTCGTTGCGCCGAACTCGTATGAGGCCCCACCGCCGATGGATAGCGGCGACTTGTAGAGCGTGGGCAAGCCTTCCTGCTGATCGTTCCGAAGAAGCGTGACGAACTCTCCGTCGTCGTTCAGGTCCTGGTCGAGGACGACCTCGTCCACGGTGATGGTGCCGCTGCCCGCGATGTGGACACCCGGAGTCGTCAACGAGATCCCGAGTTGCCACTCGTCGAGGTCCGCGCCGAAACCGAGTTTCCACAGAAACCGGAGGTCCGTGAAGTCGAACTGGAGACCCTGCAGAACGATGCCCGCCCGATCACTCTCGTTGACAGCCAGGGCAACGCTCTGCTCTCGAGCGCTCTGGCTGCGCAACGCCCCGAACCAGGTGACTCCGATGCCAAAACGATCGCTCAGAGGCCAGGCCCACGATAGGCCTCCCCAGGTCTCGCCGAGGTTCTGATCAAAACGGACCTCGGCTCCGGTTTCCAGGCCCGGGGTCCCGAAGACGTCATCGAGGCTTCCGCGCGCCGAGACGCTGATGTCAAAGTTCTGCCGCGTCAGGAGGGAATACGCGAGGCGGCTCTTGCCCATGAATCCGAGCGTGAATTCGCCGGCGAACAGGGCGGGAAGGGCATCGTACTTCGTGCTGCTGAGATCCTGCCCCGGCCCCAACGCGTTCTCCCGCGTGACCCTGGTGGCCTGAAACACGTTACCCGCCAGAATGAGGCCCGCCGTGGGGTTCGTGGCGAGGCGACCCGGATTGTAATACACGGCGCTTATGTCGGACACGCTGCCGATCACGCTGCCACCCAGCATGCGCGCCCGGTTGCCGTACTGATTGGTCCAGTACTGGGTGTCCTGGGCAGTGAGACTGCCGGCCGGCAGACAATGCACGAGGGCCAGTAGCACCGCTACTCGACTCAGCGGCTTCATGCCATGCTCACGTGTTGATGCCCAGAACTACTCTGTGTGTTCAGTCCGAAGGCGAATACCAGATCGGTGAAGTGTAGGCCCGGTCCTGGATCGTCGCCGGCACGGTGTCCGGCAGATCGATTCCGTAGAACGCGGCATCGTACGTGGTCCAGCGCGGAGTCGGTATCTCGAGCACACGCACGTAATAGAAAGCCGGCTCGTCCGGATTGAAGTCGGGGTCCTCCCAGAGCGTGGCCATGACGGCCTGGCCAATCGTGTTGGTGAATGTTGCCGTGGCGATATCGACCGTATTGCCGACAGGCTCCCTTGCACGGCCGTCGGAGCCGATCTCGCGGCCGTCGGAAACGGCCACGTCGTAGATCCGTTCGTGCGTGTCGCCATCGGAGTCCAGCCATCCCTTTATGACTTGGACCCGATCGAGGTTGGCGCCGTCCGGATCGAGCAGGGCCCGGATCATGAACCGCGGAGACGAGCCGCTCGGAGCGTCAACCAGGTCGCTACCCATCGGCACGCCGCGGCTGTATCCCTCGGAGATGAAATCGGGCCGTGCCATGTCCTCGGACTCGAAGTCCCACCCCGCGAACACGCGCACCCGGATCCGCGTGCCGGTAGTTGCGTAGACCTCTTTGCGCTGGATCGCGTCGAAGATCGACTCTCGTGTGTTCTCCCTCGCCCACACGGCTGTGAGACCTGCGGCAGCCTCCTGCGAAGTCATGATTCGAAGCGCCGGATCATCGGCCGGAATGACTTCCCGATTGTGCCTCTCGGGCGACGGCTCGGTGTGCTGGTACTTGCCGAAGTAGTTCTCTTCGCGAGAGGTCGGGAGGGCCGTATGGGTATCGGTGGTAGCGTTCAGTCCAAACTTGTAAGGGTTGACGCCAAGCTCGCTGCCGAGCTTGAGTCCCAGCTTGAGGGCCGAACGAGTGTACTCGTACTGCAACATCCACTCTTCCTTGGCCGCGGTGCCGCTGAGATTGCCGACGTCCCAGCTCTCGAAATCGGCAAACTCGTCCTCGGGAGAAAGCAATGGGTGGGTCTCTTCATCTCCCTTGATCTGGCTCATCTCATGCAGAGGCTCCCAGCGGATTCGCTTCTCGGCGTACGCTCGGGTCATCGGTTCGCCATTGTACATTCTGTCCGAGAACATCAGACCATTGCTCATGTTGCCGTTGTGGGGAATGGCAACAGCCCTGCCGCCCGTGCTCGCTTCGTAGCCGGCCAGGTAGTCCCAGAGTTGCTCCGGATCGGGGCCGTCAAAGAACGAGAAAGGCGTGGTCATACTCGTCTTGTCTGCGCCATCCGCGAAGATCACGACTCGATGGAGATTGTCGCCCCTCGGAGTGTAGGTCCATTCGAAGCCGGTCATGGCGGTGAATCGCCCCGGCTCGTTGTACTGATCGGCAATCTTGATGAAATCGTTCCAGATCGAAGTGGCCAACTCATTCGAACTGAACGGGTTGACACCCTGTACAGTACTCTTCTCGATGATGTCGGCGAATACCTCCATGCGCCCTTCCTGCCCTGAATTGAAACGTTCGTAGGCCCACTTGCCCCAGGGGTCATCGAGCAGGATTGGATTAGATTCGCGAATCGCCGTTGCCATGCCCAACATCTCCGCATGGTCGGTAATGACCAGAAAATCCAGCGGTCGAATGAGCTGCACGGGCTGGCCGGTGTTCGATATGACCTCTTCACCGCGCGCGACTTTGAAGCCGTCGTGAGCATCGAGCGAGGTGCCGATCAGACCCGCGTCGAAGGAAAGCTCCGTGTGGAAGTGCATGTCGCCGTAGAACACCTGGTCCGGGTAGTCCCGGCCGGCGTGAGGAGAATAGACACGCGCCTGCGAGTAGTCCTTGCCGTCTGCGAAATCCTCGGGTACGACCGCAGTCTCCGGCACCTGGGCGGAGAGGACTCCGGCCGAGACAGCCAGACTCACGATGGTTGCGGCCAGAACTCGGGAAGCCGTGTCACGTCCTGTCATTCGGATCACACTCGCTCTCATGGGTTTAGACTTGTGACTGATTCGCCGTCCGTCGCCCAACAAAGCCCCTTCAGGTTCAATATGTCAACAAGCAGGTTCCGCGTCAGGCTCTGACTCTGGAGTTCGTCCATCCGGGACAGGCGACCGACCCGGATTGACCGTTGAGTCGGACGAGTGGGCGTTTGCTGCGCGGACCGCGACTCCGTACTCTCGGGTCGCGCGACGCAAGGCTGTGAGGGCCGGCCCCCGTCCGGCAAGCACTTCCAACCGAGGAGAAGGACCGATGCGCGTATTGATGATGGTCACGTTCGCCGGCGCGGCGTTGTTGGCGTCGTGTCAGCCGTCTGTGGAGTTCGATCCCGATGACCCGGCGATCGTGGCGACCTTAGAGGCGATCGTTGACGAAGCTATGGAAGGTTCTCGCAACGTGGACGCCGACCGCGTACTCGCCATGGCCGAGGGCGAGGGTGAGCTGACTTTCATCACGGGCGACGTGATGCTCAGCGGACTGGACTACATTCGGGAAAGCTTCCAGGATACGTATGCTGGCCTCGAGCGCCAGTCCAACACGATCGTCGAGAAGCGCGTGCGCATCCTTTCCCCGAACGTGGCCATCCTGATCGCGACATCGGAGGGCACGTACACCGACAAGGCGGGTTGGACGTCGGAACTCGTGGGAATGGGACACACGATCGTGTTCGTGCGCGAGGATGGCGACTGGAGGGTCCGCCACGCGCATCAGTCCATCGCTCCGTGACCGCGCTCAGGGACAACAGCAGGCCGAAGGAGATTTCGATGAAGAGATGCATGATCACAGTGGCCCTGATTCTTGCTGCGGTTTCGCAGGCGGGCGCCCAGGTAGCTGCTCAGGGAGGAACATCCTCGACCGTAACGCTGGCCGGAATCGGCATGTTCGTCTATCCGGCCGACGGCCAGACGCCGGAGCAACAGCAGGCGGATGAGGCGGCATGCACGGAATGGGCCGAGGCACAGACCGGCCTCACGCTGCAGGCGGGATCGGTCGACACCCAGGCGGCTGCAGCGGCAGCCGAGCAGCAGGCGGCCGACGCCACGCAGGGCGCTGCCGTGGGA
>JABDQB010000359.1 GCA_013042495.1 Gemmatimonadota bacterium | reverse complement strand
CCCCACGGCCTCTGCCGCTGCGACGCCAACGCTACCCATGCGTGCACGCAGTGGCGGGTCAACAACGGGAGACGGTGATTCCTCGATCAATTTCTGATGGCGTCGCTGGATGGAGCACTCTCGCTCGCCCAGGTGAATCACTGCACCAAAGGAGTCAGCCAGAACCTGAATCTCGATATGCCTGGGGTCGGCAAGATACTTTTCCAGATACACCCTCGAGTCACCGAAAGCCTGGCCGGCCTCGCGGCTGGCAGCTTCCAAAGCTCGGGGAATTTCGGAAGCAGATTCGATCACGCGCATGCCCTTGCCACCACCGCCGGCTGCGGCTTTGAGGAGCACCGGCCATCCGATGCGATCTCCCTCGCTGACCGCCTGTTTGGCGTCCGACAAAGCGTCCGAGCCGGGGATTACAGGTACGCCGGCGTCGATCATGCGGCTCCTCGCCGCCGTCTTATCCCCCATCTCGGCTATCGCATCCGGCGGCGGACCCACGAAGACGAGTCCGGCCGCCCCTACCTGTCGCGCGAAGTCGGGGCTCTCAGCCATGAAGCCGTATCCGGGGTGCACCGCCTGGGCACCCGTCTGCAGGGCCGTCTGAATGATCACATCCGCCCGCAAGTAGCTCTCCGCGGCCGGCGCCGGGCCGATAGGCACCGCCTCACTGGCGAGGAGAACGTGTGGCGAGAGACGGTCCGCCTCAGAGTATACGGCTACGGTGCGTATTCCCATTTCATGGCAGGCCCGTATCACGCGGACTGCTATTTCCCCTCGATTGGCTACGAGCAGCTTATCGAACACGACCGTACCTCACAGGGGGATGTTGCCATGCTTCCGGGGCGGGTTTCGCTGTCGCTTGTTCTGAAGGATCTCGAGCCCCGAGATCAGGCGAGCGCGAGTTTCACGGGGGTCGATGACATCATCCAGGAAGCCCCGTTTTGCGGCCAGGTAAGGGTGGGCGAATCGCTCCCGGAATTCAGCCTCCAGTTCCGCAGTGCGAGTCTCTCGATCGACCGCATCCTCCAACTCTCGACGATACAGAATCTCGACAGCCCCCTTCGGCCCCATGACCGCCAGCTCGGCCGTCGGCCAGGCGAAGTTGAGGTCTCCGCGAATATGCTTCGAGGACATTACATCGTAGGCCCCGCCGTAGGCCTTGCGTGTGATGACAGTCAGCTTGGGCACGGTGCTCTCACAGTAGGCGTACAATAGCTTCGCCCCGTGCTGAATGATCCCTCCGTGTTCCTGCGCTACCCCGGGAAGAAAACCGGGCACGTCCTCGAGCGTCACGATCGGGATGTTGAATGCGTCACAGAACCGGATGAAACGCGCACCTTTTCGACTCGCGTCGATATCCAGTACGCCCGCCAGCACGGCCGGTTGGTTCGCCAGGATTCCGACCGGCCTCCCACCCAGTCGGCCGAATCCCACGATCACGTTGGCCGCGTATCCGGCGTGAATCTCCAGAAAATCCCCAGCATCCACGATGCGACCGATGACCTCATGCATGTCGTATGGCTGCGCCGGAAGGTCCGGAATGACATCCAACAGCTCCTCGTTAGCTCCGCTGGGCGGATCCTCCGGCTGGGAAATGGGCGGATCCTCGGCGTTGTTGGCGGGCAGGAAGCCCAGAAGCCGCCGCACCGCACCCAGACTCTCGATCTCGCTGGCGTGTGAGAAATGGGCCACGCCCGAGCGCGTGCTGTGTACTCCTGCTCCACCCAATTCTTCAAATGTGACGTCCTCGTGCGTCACAGTCTTCACGACGTTCGGACCGGTCACAAACATGTGGCTGATCCCCTGCACCATGAACACGAAGTCCGTAATGGCCGGCGAGTAGACGGCTCCGCCCGCGCAGGGTCCCAGGATCACGCTGATCTGGGGGACTACGCCGGATGCCAGGGTGTTGCGGAGGAACAGCTCCGCGTAGCCTCCGAGTGACGCGACGCCTTCCTGTATGCGAGCGCCGCCTGAATCGTTCAGCCCGACGACCGGCGCGCCGTTCTGGGTAGCCAGGTCTACGACCTTGCAGATCTTCTCGGCGTGAGCCTCCGAAAGCGAGCCCCCGAACACCGTGAAGTCCTGGCTGAACACGTACACTGTACGTCCGTCGATGCGTCCGTAGCCGGTCACGACGCCATCGCCTGGAATACGCTGGTCGGCGAGCCCGAAGTCTACGCTCCGATGCTCCACGAACCGGTCCAGCTCGACGAACGACCCCTCATCAAGCAGAACATCGAGCCGCTCCCTCGCTCCCAGCTTGCCACGTTCGTGCTGCCGCGCGAGACGGGCGGCGCCGCCACCCTCCAGAGTCCGCCTGCGGAGTTCCTCCATCTGGCGCAACTTCTCGCGCGCGCTCATCGGACCCCCTCTTCCTCTTCCTTCTCCTCTTCGAGAGCCTTCAGGAACTCCTCCAGTTCTCTCTGCTCTTGGGCCCAGATCAGCATCTCGCCGGCGTGCGGGACCACGAGTTCGCCGTCCTGAAGCATCCAGACTGCAACCTCTCGGCCCAGACCGCCGGATCGCGGGTCGACTCTGAGCCTCCCTGTAGCGCCCTCGTGCGTCCCCCGACGGATGAACCTTCCGATCGCCCCCCGGCGCCTCCAATCCGCTTCGGGCAGTCCCGCCAGTATCAGGTTCATCGCGTCGAAGCCAAGAGCTGTGAAATAGCTATCTGGCAGTGCTTTACGATATCTTACCTCATAACTGATCTCAAACTGCCGCCACGGAGTGCCCGCACTGATGCGGTCCACGTAGCTCGCAACCAGCCGGTGATCTGCGTAGCTGGGATCGAGACGCCGGACGACGTCCGGATCCGCCCAGTTTGCATCCCCCGCAGTGACCCAGCGGCGGAGTCCGTAGTAAACGAGCTGCGGAGCCAGCTGCAGAACCGTCCGTGGGCGATCGGTGAACACCATGACAGCCTCCGGCTCGGCGGCTGCCAGGGCCGCGATCGGGACACCAAAAGTGGTCGAATCAGCTGCGTAGGGTTGAGC
>JABDQB010000358.1 GCA_013042495.1 Gemmatimonadota bacterium | reverse complement strand
ATGGCGAACGTGCCCCGGAAGCGGAAGCGTGGGCTGACGAGCATGGGATCCGTCATCCTGCGGACGACGACCCGAGGATCGGTCTGCTTCTCGTCGACTGTCAGAACACGTTCTGTGTCCCGGGATACGAGTTGTTCGTGGCCGGCCGGTCGGGTCACGGCGCGGTGGATGACAACACCCGCCTATGCCAGTTCATCTATCGTAACCTGGACGCGGTGACGGAGATCACGGCCACTCTCGATACTCACACGGCGCTGCAGATCTTCCACCCCGTCTTCTGGGTGGACCAGGATGGGAATCACCCGGTGGGCGGGCAGACGGAGATCACCCTCGCCGACGTCGAGGAGGGCCGCTGGTGTCCGAATCCCGCGGTCGCCGATTCGCTGGCCGGCCGGGACGTGGAGTGGCTGCGGAAATACGCGCGGCACTACGTGCGTCGAGTGACCGAGGGGCGGTATCCACTGATGGTGTGGCCGTACCACGCCATGCTGGGGAGCATCGGCCACGCGCTCGTCTCCGCGGTCGACGAGGCCGTCTTCTTCCATAGCATTGCTCGGCAGACGGCGGCCCGTTTCGAGGTCAAGGGAGGGACGCCGCTTACCGAGAACTACTCGGTTCTCAGCCCGGAGGTCACGCTCGGCCCGGGCAACGAGCGTATCGCTTCTCCGAATCTCGCGCTGTTCGACCACCTCATGGAATTCGATGCCGTCGTCGTGGCGGGTCAGGCCGCAAGCCACTGCGTAGCCTGGACGCTGCACGATCTGCTGACGGCCATCCAGGCGCGCGATCCTGGCCTTGCCGGCAAGATCTACATCCTCGAGGATTGCATGTCGTCGGTGGTGGTGCCGGGGGGCGTGGACTTCACCAGGGACTCCGAGGAGGCCCTGCAGTTGTTCGAAGAAAACGGCATGCGCCGCGTGCAGTCGATCGACCCGATCTCGACCTGGGAAGGCATGGAGTAGTGGAGACCAAGGACACAGCCTCGCCGTCGAGCGAGAACGCCGTCGGCTCGTCGTGGTCCCCGGGAAGGCCGGTCGAGGGTCCCGTGCAGATCGAGACCGCGCGACTGCGTCTCCGCGCCCTTCGGGAGGAGGATGCCGAAGACCTGGCCCGCATCTTCGCTGACCCGTCCGTCGTTCAGTACTCAGGCGGACGATCGCCGACGCTGGAGGAGGTCAGAGAGGGCATTCGGCAGCACGTCGCGGAATACTACCGGGACCGCGGGTACGGCCTCCTTGTCGCCGAGCTGCGCGCCACGGGAGAGATCGTGGGCCGTGTGGGATTCCTCACGACGGAGATCGACGGCACCGGCGACGCGGAGCTGCACTACCACCTCGCTCCGGCGGCCTGGGGCGACGGCCTCGCCACGGAGGCAGCGCAAGCCGTCCTCGAATGGGGATTCGACCGGGGTGGCCTGGATCGAGTGGTAGCGGTGATCCACCCGGACAATCACGCTTCCCGCAGGGTCGCCGAGAAGTGCGGCCTGACGTTCTGGAAGGAGATGGACCTCATGGATTCCGGGGCGTTCAAGGTCTACCAGAACCGCCCACCGGTTGAGCACGGACCCGGCTAGGTCCCGTGGCCGGCGTACCGCGCCATGGATACCGGCTGGCGGCGCGATCCCCATACGCCGGGGAGATCCTCGAACACCCCCGCGCACTCGGTGCCACAGGCGGCGCAACGACCATCCGCGGATAGTCTCCAGGCGCCGAGGGCGTAACCGTCTCTGCCGATCAACACGGAGCCGCAACTCGGGCAGTACGTCGCCTGGCCATCGGGATCGATGGTGTTGCCGGTGTACACATGGCGAATCCCCGTCTCCCGGGCGATCGAGCGAGCCCTCCGCAGCGTGTCACGGCGAGTCGGGGGGACGTGACGCATTCGCCAGTCGGGATGAAACGCCGTGAAGTGAAGCGGTACGTCCGGCCCGAGTTCGTCGAGCACCCAACTCGCCAGCGCTTGAATCTCGGCGGCGGAGTCGTTTTCACCGGGGATCAGCAGCGTGGTGATCTCGAGCCACGTATCCGTCTCGTGCCGGATGTAGCGAAGGCTGTCCAGGACCGGACCGAGCCGTCCGGCCGCGAGCTTCCGGTAGAATGAGTCGGTGAATCCCTTGAGATCGACGTTGGCAGCGTCCATCCAGCGGTAGAACTCCGCCCGCGGGGCCTCGCACACATACCCGGCGGTGACAGCCACCGTGCGGATTCCCCGGGCGCGGCACGCCGCCGCGACATCGACGGCGTACTCATGGAACACGACCGGGTCGTTGTAGGTGAACGCCACGGACCGGCAGCCGAGCTCCGCGGCCGCCTTCGCGATCGCCGCCGGACTCGCGGTCTCGGCCAGCGTATCCATCTCTCTCGACTTGCTGATGTGCCAGTTCTGGCAGAAGGAGCAGGTCAGGTTGCAGCCGGCCGTCCCGAAAGAGAAGACGGACGTTCCGGGGAGGAAGTGGTTCAGAGGCTTCTTCTCGATGGGGTCGATGCAGAAGCCGCTGGACCGCCCATACGTGGTGAGGACGATCCGTCCGCCCAGGTTCGCTCGGACAAAGCACAGACCCCGCTGGCCCTCGCGCAGGCGGCAGAGCCTCGGGCACAGGTCGCAGCGTACGCGCCCATCCTCGAGAAGCGTCCAGTAGCGGGTCGGAGCGACATGCGCGCGATCGATGGTTACTTTCATAGGTTCTACCCCGATCCTGAAACTTAACACGAATCAGCGCCCGAGGCCCTTTTGAACGGGGCGACGGTGTGCGAAGATAAACCGGTGTACCCGCCCGAAGGTGGGCTGAACTCGAAGCAGGGAAGAAAGCGATGACGCGGGCACCCCGTGAGATCCACATCCGTGCCGCCGTACCGGACGACGCCGAGGCAATAGCCCGGTTGTCCGGCGAACTAGGGTATCCGACCACGCCGGCCGACGCGCGCCGGAGACTTTTCGATATCAAGACCTCCAAGAACCACGCCGTGATGGTGGCGGCAGACGGATCCGGATCCGTCGTCGGATGGATCCACGTCTTTCGGTCCCGCCGGCTCGGGGGCGAGCCCTTCGCCGAGCTGGGAGGGCTCGTGGTCACGGAGAGTCTGAGAGGTCACGGCATCGGCAGCCGGATGGTGGCCGTGGCCGAGGAGTGGGCCGCTGAGAGGGAGATCGCCACTCTGCGCATTCGCACCCGGACCACGCGTAACGACGCGCGGCTGTTCTACGAGGACCTGGGGTTCGTTCTCACCAAGACCCAGGTGGTGTTCGAGCGGCAGCTGATCGAGGACTGACCGGCCTCCCTACCTCGGTTGCCAGGGCTTGAGTTTCGGTTTATCTTCGGTTTCCATCTGAACCGGAGGCCCGAGTGTCGAGTCGCGCGAGTACTGACCTCAAGACCATTCCTGGAGTCGGACCCAGCATCGAGGACTGTCTCGTCGATCTCGGCCTCGGGGCCGTTTCCGAACTGCGGGGTCGGAACCCGGACCACCTGTACGACGATCTGTGCCGGCTGCGTGGAGAGCGGATCGATCCGTGCGTCAAGTACGTGTTCCGCTGTGCCGTGTACTTCGCGTCAAACGAGGTCCACGAGCCCGCGCTGTTGCAGTGGTGGAACTGGAAAGACAGGCCTCCCGGGACCTGAAGAGCCCGGAAGGCCGGCTGGTCGCTGCGCCAGCAGTGTCACCCCGTGTCTGGTCGCTGACGGATCAGGGTCAAACCGTCGGCGATCGACAGGAGAACCTGCTCCGTTCTGGGATCCGCGGCCACGTGAGCGTTGAAGGCCCGGATGGATCGAGTCGGTGAATCGTCGATCGAGGAATCCGTGACCTTTCCCTCCCAGAGGGTGTTGTCCGCAAGCAGCAAACCACCCGCTTCGAGGCGTGGAAGCAGAGCCTCGTAGTACTCGATATACGATTCCTTGTCAGCGTCGATGAAGGCGAGGTCGAACGTCACGTCGGGCGCCAGGGAACCGAGCGTCTGCGACGCAGGTCCGATGCGAAGCTCGATCCGATCCGCAACGCCCGCGGTCTTCCATGCCTCCCGCGCGACTGCCGTCCACGCCTCGCTCACGTCGCAGGCGATCAAGCTTCCGTCGGCCGGAAGTCCGCGTGCAATGGCCAGGGCCGAGTAGCCGGTGAACGTGCCAATTTCGATGGCGCTGCGGGCACCGATGGCACGCGTCAGGAAGGTCATGAACACAGCCTGCGGGTGAGCGATCTGCATGCGCCGGGAATCACCGAGTTCCCGCGTTCGGTTGATCAGGCTCCGCTGGACGGCATCCGGTTCCGTGGTGTTGCTCTGAAGGTAGTCGAACAGCTCATCGTTCAGCGGAAGAAACTTCCGATAGTCGGCCACCGGCCGGTCCTTTCCTCGATTGTTGCCCTCGGGCCCCTGGTCGTTCACCGTACGAGCTACAGAAGCGACGATTACGATGCGGGTCAAGGAGGTACCGGTGGTGCACAAGGTAAACCTGCGCGAGAGGCTGTCCCGCATCCGGGATTACTGGCATCCGCGGATCGTGGGTGAGCTCAACGGCCAGCACGTGAAGCTCGCGAAGCTGCACGGTGAGTTTACCTGGCATCACCACGCCGAGGAGGACGAATTATTCCTCGTGCTCGACGGCAGTCTTCGAATGGAGCTGCGGGACGCGGTGATCGACCTGGAGCCGGGCGAGTTCCTGATCGTTCCGCGCGGAGTGGAGCACCGGCCCGTCGCCGTAGACGAGGTCCAGGTGCTCCTCTTCGAGCCCAGCGGGACGCTCAACACGGGCAACGCGGATGATCCGCGCACGATCGAGAACCCGGAGTGGCTGAGGTGAGCCTGCTGAATTCGTTGCGAATTCTTCGGTAGCCCCGGCGCGGTCGCGAAGCGATCTTGGTCGCATGAGAATGGAATCACTGCCGGCGCACGGGGAGATGATGGCCGCGTTTCAGAGCCGGAACGCGACCTACGACGGTGTCTTCTTCACCGGTGTCCGAACGACAGGGATCTTCTGCCGCCCGATCTGTCCGGCCCGAAAGCCGAAGCCGCAGCACGTGGAGTTCTTCGCGACGGCCCGGGACGCCCTCTACTCGGGATACCGGCCGTGCCGGCGTTGTCGGCCCATGGAGCCGGCGGGCAGCCCACCGGACTGGCTGCAGGCGTTGCTTGCCGATCTCGACGAAGATCCCTCGCGACGCTGGCGGGACCACGACCTGCGCCAGCGGGGCCTGCACCCGGATCGCGTGCGCCGGTGGTTTCAGAGGCACCATGGAATGACGTTTCACGCGTACTGCCGATCGCGCCGGCTGGGCCTCGCGCTCGGCAAGATCAGGGAGGGAGTCGGAGTGTCTACCACCGCGTACCAACATGGATACGAGTCGCTGAGCGGCTTCAACGAGGCGTTTCGGCAGCTCGTCGGGGCGACCCCGAGTGCGTCGGGAACCGGAATCGTGCTGCAGGTCACGCGGGTGCTAACGCCACTCGGCCCAATGATCGCCGGCGGTACGGAGGACTCGCTCTACTTTTTCGAGTTTTCCGACCGGCGCAGGCTGGAAAAGCAGCTCGAGGGGCTGCGGCGGCGCCTCGACTGCGTTCTCGTACCTGGAGACAACGGTGTTTTGAGCCGGGTCGAGAGGGAGATCGGGGAGTACTTCGCCGGTGACCTGCGACGGTTCTCGGTCCCGCTCGAGGCCCCGGGCACGGAGTTCCAGCAGACGGTCTGGGATGCACTTCAGGAGATTCCGTTCGGAGAGACCCGAAGCTATGCGGACATCGCGCGCGTGATCGGCCGGCCGTCGGCAGTGCGAGCGGTGGCCCGCGCGAACGGTGACAACCGCATGGCCATCTTCATTCCCTGCCACCGTGTGGTCGGCAGCGACGGGCGCCTCACCGGCTACGGAGGTGGCCTGTGGCGCAAGCAGCACCTTCTCGACCTGGAGTCGCGGGTCTCGCCCGGCGGCCTGTTCAGCCAGGACGAAGCGTAGCTGGCCCGAGGCCAGGCGGCGCGACAGCGATCCAGGGAAGTCCCGCCACGCATGACGGCGGCCCGGGCAAAGCCCCGCGGCCGCCTTTC
>JABDQB010000353.1 GCA_013042495.1 Gemmatimonadota bacterium | reverse complement strand
CCTCCACATCGGCCACACGAAGGCCATTTGGATCAGCTACGGGATCGCTGAGGAATACGGAGGGACGTTCAACCTCAGGTTCGACGACACGAACCCGACCGGCGAGGACCAGAAGTACGTCGATGCCATGATCCAGGACATCCGGTGGCTCGGCGTCGACTGGGAGGACCGCCTCTACTTCGCCTCGGATTACTTCGAGCGGTTGTACGAATGGGGAGAGCAGCTGATACGGGACGGGAAGGCGTTCATAGACAGCTCGAGCGAGGCGGAGATTCGCGAGTATCGGGGCACGGTCACCGAGCCGGGTCGCAACAGCCCCTACCGGGACCGGCCTGTAGATGAGAGCCTGGACCTGTTCCGACGAATGCGGGCCGGCGAGTTCCCGAATGGTGCGCACGTGCTTCGCGCGAAGATCGACATGGCGCACCCGAACATGACGATGCGAGATCCCCTGCTCTACCGGATTCGACACGAACACCACTACAGGCACGGGGACGACTGGTGCATCTACCCCATGTACGACTATGCCCATTGCCTTGAGGATGCGATCGAGGACATCACTCATTCGTTGTGCTCGCTGGAGTTCAAGGTCAATCGCGAGATCTACGACTGGATCCTGGACGCGGTAGGCATCGAGAAGCCTCGAACCGAGCAGACCGAGTTCGCGCGGCTCAACATCGACTACACGATCATGAGCAAGCGGAAGCTCATCCAGCTCGTCGAGGGCGGACACGTGACGGGGTGGGATGATCCACGCATGCCGACGGTGGCCGGCCTCAGGCGCCGCGGCGTGACGCCGGAGGCAATCCGCAGTTTCAATGACATGATCGGCGTGGCGGACGTGGACAGCCGCATCGAGTACTCGCGCCTGGAGTTCGCCATTCGGGACGACTTGAACTGGCGGTCTCCCCGCCGCCTGGCCGTTCTGGATCCGCTGAAGGTCGTCATCACCGACTACCCCGAGGGCCAGATCGAGTGGATCGACGCGCCTGAGTTCCCGCGTGACGTGGGGAAGGAGGGCACGCGACGCATGCCCTTCACCCGGGAGATCTGGATCGAGCGCTCGGACTTCATGGAGGAGCCGTTCCGGAAGTTCTACCGGCTGGCCCCGGGCCGGGAAGTCAGGCTCAGGAATTCCTACGTAATCCGGTGCGACGAAGTGATCAAGGACGCCGCAACGGGCGAGATTCTCGAGCTGCGCTGTTCGCACGATCCGGACACGATGGGAGCGAATCCCGCGGACGGCCGGAAGGTGCGCGGCACCATCCACTGGGTGTCGGCGGAGCATGCCCTGCCCGCCGAGATGCGCCTCTACGACCGGCTGTTCGCCGTGCCCAACCCGGAGGCCGACCTCGGGGAAGGTCAGGACTTCACGGTGAACCTGAACCCGGACTCGCTGACCGTGGTGGAGAACGCGTGGGTCGAGCCGGCGCTTGCCGAAGACCCGGCCGGGACCCGGTACCAGTTTGAGCGCCAGGGCTACTTCATGAGCGACCCTGAGGACTCGGGATCTGACGGTCTGGTGTTCAACCGCACGGTCACGCTCAGGGACAGCTGGGCGAAGACGGAGAAGAGTCGATAAGGTGGATTTCCATGGGTCCAAACCGGGCTCGCTTGCCGGAACGACGTGTTTTAGCCAGCTTTCTGTCATCGACTGAGAACCGGCCGCGCGGGTCTTCGCACCCGCCCCACTCGGCTGGCAGCGAACAGTCCCCGAAGTGGAGGCTCATATGAGAAGGCTCGTAGTTACGATTCTCGCGCTCGTTTTCGCACCCATGACCGTCCTGCCGCTGCAGGCCCAGGAGACCGGCGCAGAGGCCGTCGAGGCTGCCGGGGCTGCCGCGAGCGACGCGGCGGCCGCAGCGGAGGGTGAGATGCAGGACGCCGCGGAGGATGCCGCCGCTGCTGCAGAGGGTGAGATGCAGGAAGCCGCGGGCGATGCCGCGGCTGCGGCAGAGGGTGAGATGCAGGAAGCGGCGGGCGATGCCGCGGCTGCGGTAGAGGGTGAGATGCAGGAGGCCGCGGAGGATGCTGCGGACGCCATGTCCCAGGATGCTGCGGACGATACCGACGGCGGCTCCGATTGGCTATGGATCCTCGGCCTTGCCGCCGCATTCATCATCGTGTGGTTCCTGCTCCGCAGGAAAAAGGCTCGCCGCGAAGGCTAGCCGACCCAAAGACCCGGGAGCACGGGGGCTGCCGCCTGGCAGCCCCCGTGCTTTCGTG
>JABDQB010000349.1 GCA_013042495.1 Gemmatimonadota bacterium | reverse complement strand
CCTCTGGACTTCCGAAAGTCGACCGCGGTCGGCGACCGCATCGATGCCGGGGACGAACAGATCGCGTTCGGCGGGGGATATGACCACAACTTCGTTCTCGACGGTTGGGAGGATGACGGCACCCTTCGCGCCGCTGCCGTCCTGTACGACCCGCACAGTGGACGGAAGATGGAGGTCCTGACGACCGAGCCGGGCATCCAGTTCTACAGCGGCAATTTCCTCGACGGCAGCGACTTCGGAAAAAGCGGCGTGATGTACGAGCCTCGCACCGGCCTCTGCCTGGAGACGCAGCACTTCCCGAACTCGCCGAACGAGCCGGCCTTCCCGAGTACCGTTCTCCGACCGGGTGAGATCTACCGGTCCACGACGGTATACCGGTTCTCGGCGGAATGACCGGGAGGGATGCGACGCGTGCCTTCCTCTTCTTCGCCGTCGGGTTTGCCCTCGTGACGCCCATGGCGCAAGCCCAGACGGGGGCGGCCCGGATCGCTCTTCCCTCTCCCTGGCTATCCGGCTTCGGCATAGCGATCGCCGGACAGGAACTCGAGTATCACTCGCCCCTGCCGGACGCCCAGCGATCCCTCCTCGTTCGCTCCGATGATTCGGCGCCCCGGATCGAGTGGTCGACGGCGACCGTGCCCGCCGATTTCGCGGCGGAGACGGCCACGTTCGTGATGCTGGCCGGAATCGACGCGACGGACGATACGCGGGAATTCGTCCTGTCGATCGGCGGTCGTCCGGTTCTTGAGTTCACGACACCGCTCGTAGCCGAGACCGGGACGCAGACCTGGATCGGAGCTCATGGGGTGCGGGCGGAGTTTCGAGTTACGCTCGTGGACCGGTACGCCGACGCCATGGGCTACTTCATCGTCCACGTCCCGCATGGACTGGTGACGCCGGACGAAGCGCTGCACCTGTCGGTGGCCGGGGAAGATGCCGGCTCCCGGACCTGGTTCATGGTCTTCAAATCGGAGATCACGCCCGGCATCCAGGTGCGCGGCAATCCAGCGGTCGTGCGCACGCCGAACGGACCGAAGCAGACGGTCCGCGTGGATGCCCTGCATTTCGGTGAACGCTCGCTCCTTCGGATGGAAGCGCCGGGCGTCGTCTCGGAGGCGCTTCTGGACTTCGGACTTACGCGCCTCGAGCTGGAGGTCCCGGCCGTCGAGAGTCCCGCGGCGGTCGCCCTGGCCTTCGAACTGGACGATGTGCGTTACGAGACGGACCTCCACATCGAACCGGTCCCTCCCCTGGACCTCTACCTGATCCACCATACCCACCTCGACATCGGCTACACGCACGTGCAGGACGAGGTCGAGCGCCTGCAGTGGGCCCATCTCGAGCAGGCTCTGGAGCTCGGCGAGGCCAGCGAGACGCTCCCGGATGAGGCCGGCTTCGTGTGGCACCCGGAGGGCGTCTGGGCGATGGAGTCATACCTCGCGACCCGGCCCGCCGCGAAGAGGGAGGCCCTCCTGGAGGGCATCCGGCGCGGATGGATTCACGTGGATGGCTTCTACGCCAATCTCCTCACCGGCCTGGCTACTGGAGAGGCCCTGTTTCGCACCCTGAAGCCGGCCCGCGCGGTGACGGCGGACGCGGGCGTTCCGCTGCGCTCGGCCATGTTCAGCGACATCCCCGGCATGAGCTGGGGCGTGGTACCGGTCCTCGCGCAGTCCGGCGTGCGCTACCTGTCGCTCGGCCCGAATCGCGGGCACCGGATCGGCTCCTTCCTCGACACCTGGGCCGACCGTCCGTTCTGGTGGGAATCTCCCTCCGGCCAGGAGCGGGTGCTCACGTGGGTGCACGGCGGAGGCTACTCGATATTCCACACCGGCCTCGGGTACGAGCACCTCGAGAAGCGGCTGGACGAGGAGCTGATCCTGGCGTATGCGGACACGCTTGCCGCCCGCGGCTGGCCGCATGGGATCGCCGGTGTCCGTTACAACATCGGATCGGACAACGGGCCGCCCGACTCGACGCTCTCGGCGACGGTGGCCGCCTGGAACGAGCGTCACGTTACCCCACGCCTGGTGGTGGCGAGCGTAACCGAGCTGTTCGAGGAATTCGAGGCCCGCGCCGGCTCGGAGCTACCGGTGGTCCGCGGAGATCTCACCGGCTACTGGGAGGACGGAGCGGCCTCGTCGGCCCGTGAAACAGCGATGGCTCGCAGGGCGGCCGAGTCTCTCGTGCAGACGGAGGCGATCGCCGCCATGACGGGCGCTGCCCTTCCCCCGGACGCTCTGGACGCGGCGTGGCGCGAGGTACTGCTCTTCCTCGAGCACACGTGGGGATCGTGGAACAGCGTGAGTGAGCCGGAAGCCGAGTTCACGATTTCGCAGTGGGAGCGAAAGCGAGAGTTCGCGGAGAGTGCGGTCACCCAATCAGCCCGACTCCGCGCGCAAGCACTGGGTGTGGGTCCGAGTGGCGAGGCGGATGGGGGCCCTCTCGCCGCGATCGACGTCCTGAACTCGACGCAATGGGAACGTTCCGAGGTGGTGCTGCTGTCGGCCGAGGAGTCCGGCCGCATCGGCGGGCTTCACGATCTTCAGCGAAAGGATGTGGCGAGCCAGCGCCTCGAGGACGGCAGCCTCGCCTTCCTGGCCACGGGGGTACGGGCCTGGGGAGCGCGACGCTATGAGGCCCTTGAGCGATCAGGCCAATCACCCCGGACCGTAACGGCAGACGGCGAGGCGACGGTCCTGGACAACGGCGTCGTGCGTGTGGCGATTGACCCCGAATCCGGTGGGATCTCTTCGCTGCAGCGCCTCGCCGATGGCCGCGAGCTGGTGCCGCCCGGCGAGACCCTGGATGAGTACGTTTACGTGCCGGGCCGCGACCCGTCGGCCGCCCGGTCGGGTGGCGCCGCCCGCTTACGGATCACGGACTCCGGACCCCTCGTGTGGACCGCGCTGATCTCCCGGACGGCTCCCGGCACCGTGGGCGGGTTGGAGACTCGCGTCCGCCTGTTCGCCGGCAGTGAGCGGGTCGAGATCACGCACCGCTTTGACAAGACGATGACCTACGATCCGGAGGCCGTGCTGCTCCGCTTCCCCGTGGCTGTCCGGGAGGCCGCGACGACGGTCGGTGGTCCGTGGGGGGCCTGGCGGGCCGGGCTCGATCAAGCGCCGGGCTCGAACCACAACTACGCGACCATCGAGCGCTGGGTGGACCTGCACGATGATGCGGGCGGGCTTCAGTTCGTGTCCGTGGACATCCCCGGGATCCAGCTCGGGTCCATCGGGACCGATGCCACGGTCGCGGGGTGGCGCGACGCGACCGATCCGCGGCCGGTGCTCTACTCCTACATGATGAACAACTACTGGGAGACGAACTACCGGGCGGGTCAGGACGGGCCGCACGAATTGCAGGTCACGCTTCGGCCACACGGTGTCTTCGACGAGGCGGAGGCGGAACGGTTCGCCCAGCACGTCGCGCAGCCGCTCGTCGTGCGGATGCTTGGATCCGAGGCCCCGCCACCCACGCCGCCCCTCGAGCTGACCGCTGAGCGTGCCATCGCGACGTACCTCCGGGGCGACGGGGATGGCGGCGGGCTGCTGCTTCGGCTGTACAACCCTTCGGACGATGCGGACGAGATTCGGATCGCCAATCCGGACGGATCGCCGGCTTCCCACGTGGTCAGAACAGACCCGTGGGGCGCGCCGGTCTCAGCCGACGGCGGCCCGCCGACTGCGCTCGAAGCCGGACCGATCGCGCTCGCCCCGCGAGAAGTGGCGACCTTCCTGATCGAGCCGTAAGACCTCGCGAACCAGGACCGCATCCGGGGGTACTGGCAACGGTCGAAGGTTCCTCTTCCTTTTCCTGGATGAAGCGATGCGCCATCTGACCTTGGGCCGCTACGTATCCAACTTGATAGCCGCCGTCGTCCTGCTGGCGGCCTGCGACTCACCGGCCGACCCGCAACCCGTGCCGCAGATCGAGTCGCTGCCCCGAGCCCTCACGGATGCGGAGGTGGGCCTGATCGGCGCCGGGGAGGCGTTCGCCTTCGACTTTCTCGAGGAGATCGTGCGCGGGGAGGACTCAGGGGCAAACATCTTCGTGTCACCCCTCAGCGCATCGATGGCCCTCGGAATGACCCTGGCGGGAGCCGAGGCCGGCACGTTCGACGCGATGCGGGCCGCGCTGCGGCTCGATGGACTGCCGCGCGAGGAGATCGGAAACTCTTACCGAAGCCTCATCGATCTGCTGTCCGGCCTCGACACCACGGTCCGGGTGGAGATCGGAAACTCGGTCTGGCACCGGGCGGGCTTCACGCTCGAACCGGACTACGTGGCCGAGGTAGAGCGGGACTTCCTGGCGCGGGTAGAGGGTCTCGACTTCAGCGATCCGGCGGCCGCCGACCTGATCAACGGGTGGGTCCGAGAGTCGACCGACGGCCTGATCGATGCCATCGTGAACCCGCCGATCGATCCGCTCACGATGGCCTTCCTCATCAACGCCATCTACTTCGAGGGACAGTGGACGACCCGGTTCGATCCAGCGCTGACGCGTCCCGGCGATTTCCGGCGGTCCGACGGATCCACGGCGGCCGTGCCGTTCATGTGGATGAGCGACCACGAGTTCCCGTTCAGCGCGACGCCGGACTACCAGGCGATCGAGCTGCCATACGGTGGCCAGGCGTTTGCCATGACGGTCCTGCTACCGTCCGAGGATGCGGGCATCGATGCGCTCGTCGAGTCGCTCGACACCGAGACCTGGGCCGGTATCATTGCCGGTCTGCGGGATACGGAGCTCCTCGTGGGGATTCCGAAGTTCAGCCTCGAGTACGAGAAGTCGCTGAACGAAGTCCTCGAGGCGCTGGGGATGGAAGTCGCCTTCGATGAGACGGCGGCGGACTTCTCGCGAATGCACCGTGACGCACTGGACATGGGGCTTCACATCAGCCGGGTGAAGCAGAAGGCGTTCGTCGAAGT
>JABDQB010000345.1 GCA_013042495.1 Gemmatimonadota bacterium | reverse complement strand
GTGGCGGGGATGAGCTGCATGACCGTGCGGGAGAGCGTGGACTTGCCACAGCCGGACTCGCCAACCAGCCCGAGGATCTCGCCCTTTTCGATCTCGAGGTCGATGCCGTCCACCGCCGTGAAGTCACCGTATCGCTTCGTCAGATTCTCGAGAAGTATCACTCCGGCTCCTCCTGCTGGCTTCGCACCGAATCACGCGCCGCGCTCCCCGGACGAGTGAAGAACGCCAGTTCGAACGCCGTTCGCTCCACGCGGAGGCCCCCGAAGATCTCACCGTCCACGAGTCGACCGTCCTCGTCGATCCACGTCTCGCGCGCAGCATCGCCCTGGCCGCTCTGTACCCGCCATGCCCGCACCGTGTCTTCTCTGACCGGGATCCAGATGCCTGAAATGGAATCGGTGTCCGCGCTATCGGGATAGACCACCGATGTGGTTTCGAGAATCTCGATCTCCTGCTCACGCGCGCTCGCCGCCAACGGATCGAAGACGACGACGCCGTATCGGCGGCCGGGCTCTGCTTCGCCTGCCGCCGCCAGTCGCAGTCGCCACCCCGAAGTCGTCGTAACGGACTCCAGAATCGGCACACGACCTGTCTGCCGGCCCGTTGCGTCGAAGAGGCGTACCACTGAATCGCCTTCGGCGACGGCCCGGATCTTCGCCGTATCTTCTCCGATGATGGAGGTGTGCGTGAGGCTGTCCAGATTCAGGCCCGCATCAAGGAACTCCTCGGATGAGCGCTCCGACCGTCCGGCGACTCCCAGCGAAGGCTGGTCCAAGAGGACCCGGTCGCGGACGAAGAACCCGGACGCGGCCGGCAGGGTATCGATTTCCACCTGTCCCCAGCCGGCGCGCAACTGGTTACGGAAGACGGCGTAATAGGCGACGCCGGGCGGAAGTGTGCTGACCCCGAAGGCGAGACGTTCGGCCCCGGCAGGGAAGAACACACGCTTGGCCTGCCAGCCCAACGCCGCTGCCCAGGCCACCAGCAAGAACACCGCCAGGCCCGCACGACCCATATCTCTCCGTCCTGTCTGCTACGTCGCGTTGAGCTCCGCCGCGGTACCGGTCCCGACGGACCGCTCCACGGAGCGGGTTCAGGAGCAAATGCCATTTCGGCCGCCGGTCGCGCAAGTCCGGACGGCTGAATCAGCTGGGGCTCGCGCGCTTCACGGCCCGGGCCAGGTCGTCGCGAGTGTCCACGTCAATGGGGGATACCGCCGAAATGGTTACGCACCGGTGTGCCAGGTCGGACCGTACGATTACGTCCCACAAACCGGTACCCGGGCCATAGCCACGAGCCAGATCGGGAACCAACCGCAGCACCGTGTCCGGTACGTATACCGGATGCCCTGGCCGATCCTGGAAACGGGCCCGCAGGACGGTGTCGTCGCCAGGACCCGCGGCATCACATACGGCCCTGATTTGCTCCGCCGACAGGCCCGGCTCGTCGCCAAGCAGGATCACGGCCCCGCTGACGGTGGACCGATCCACGGCCGCGACACCGGCGACGGCCGACCGCAGCCGTCCCTCGATACCGCCGCGCACCGTGGCGAATCGGACGGCCTTGCCTTTCAACTTCGGCTGCACGTCGCAATCATCGTCCCTGACGACCACGACCAGCGGTTCAAGGCCGGCGCCCAGTGCCGTGGATACGACTCGCTCGATCACGGTGCTGTCGCCGTACGCACTCATCAGCTTCGAACCGCCGGCCATGCGGGTCGATCGACCGGCAGCGAGGACAATTCCCGCGATTCCCTGGAGGACAGGCGCGCGCGCCGTCATGTGTCGGCTTTGCCGAGCCGGACGGCAAGCATTTCCGCTAGAATCGCGACCGCGATCTCCTGGGGACTGACGGCGCCGATGTCGAGACCGATCGGTCCTCGAATCCGGGATACCCCAGAAGCCGGGACGCCCGCTGCCTCCAGCGCCGCCCGACGAGCCTCCTGGGTACGCCTGCCTCCCAGCAGACCCACGTAGCGGCACCCGGCCTCGATTGCCCCCCTGAGGGCCGGGACATCCAGCCGCTCGGAGTGGGCCAGGACTGCCACGTCGGTCCACTCCGCCGCGTTCAGCTCGCTGAGCGCCTCCGCTGGCCAGTCCTGAACGACGTCCGCATCCGGGAACAGCGATGGCCGGGCGAGCCCCTCCCGTGGATCCACGATCGTCACGTGATAGCCTACCCTCGAGGCCAGCGCGGAGAGGGACACGGCGATCGGAGTAGCCCCAATGATTACCAGGCGGCGGGGGGGAAGGATTCGCTCGACGAACACACGGTGGCCGGAACCGAGGGGCAGGGCCTCGGCACCCTGGCGCGAGAACAGGCGATCGCGCTCTCCTTCCACCGCCCGGTCCAGTGCGGGATCGCCCAGACTTCCGGTCTTTGACCCGTCGGCACGGACGAGAACCTGGCGCCCGAGCACTCCCTCGGACAACCCGGTCACCAGGGCGCCGTAAGCGCGCTGTCGGCTACCGGCGGCAGCCAGGTCGAGAAGGTCGAGCAGGTCTGACCATACAGGATCCTGAGGCTCGTGGCGGCGGATCAGGACTTCGATTTCGCCCCCGCACGACAGTCCCACGCCCGCGGCCATCTCGTCGCTGATACCGTAGGAAACAAACCTCGGAATCGATTGGGGCGACTTGCCGAGCATCGATAGCAAGTGCTCCCTGAGGTCGGCCTCGACACAACCGGCCGAGATCGTGCCTGCAAAGGAGCCGTCCTGTCCCACGGCAAACCGAGCCCCGGGTGGGCGCGGGGCTGATCGCTTCACCCCTACCAGCGCCGCTTCTCCCCAAGGATGATCTCGTGCCATCCACTCGGCTACGGCGTCGCGAATCTCGAGAAGGCTCATCGGGGTAATGTACGAGGTCGCCCGGATCGGCGGGACCTGGCGCTTGACGGCCGGTGACTGCATGGCCCACGTTGGCGCGCGCCCAGGGACGCTGACCGATTCCTCGAGGAGACGGCATGTCGATCAGTCTGCACCGATCCTTCGAGGTCCGGCGACCCATCGACGAGGTGTGGAGCTTCTTGACGGACCCCCACTCGATAGCCGGGTGCGTACCCGGTGCCCACCTGTTGGACGTCGTGGACGG
>JABDQB010000344.1 GCA_013042495.1 Gemmatimonadota bacterium | reverse complement strand
GACCGGGCTGGATCCGGTGGCCGGCGCCACGCTGGCAATCGGACTCCTTCCGTTCATGGAATTCCAGGGATGCGAATCTTCCGGTTGTGTCCATGAGGATTTCGCAGGAGATGTAGCGCTTGCGCTCAGTGACGAGCGAGGCGCCTTCGCGGTGCGGGGTGGGCCGGACGATCGGACGGACGACGTGGTATCGCGCGATGCCGAGGACCCGGGAGACGTTCTTGGAGCTCCTCCGATCTGGGGCCTCCAGCCGAGCACGACCTGGACAGATGTTCTCGGGAACGGGAATCGGGCCCTCCTGTACGGCCACCCCGAGATCATATCGGATGCATGCGACCCGACGACTCAGGATTGCCCCGCCGCGGACGAGGAATACGACTGGAAGACGCTCCCCGACTTCGATCGGTTCAACAACCAGGTCATCGTGGGCGCATGTCTCGCGGTCGACGACGAGGTGGTACTGAATACAGAATTCCTCCGCATGCGCCGGAACACGACGGCGCTCGAGAAGCCGACGTTTGATGCTTGCGCTGAGTTTGTGCCCGCGGTGCAATCGGCCTCGTTGTCGGAGCGTCTTCTGCAGTTCTTCTCGCCCTGGCCCGCGACGCTCGTAGCCGGAGGCAAGAATGCGGGCCCTGGCGGCAACGCCGATGACTTCAGCGACTTCACTCCGCTGAACGCCACGCCTTTCGCCATGCTCGAGATCAGCGAGATCGCGGACGGGAATGTGAACGAGACCCTCGGGCCGATCTACGTGACGGCACGCACCGCCAATGGCACGCCACTGGAGCGCGTGCAGGTGGTCATCGCGCCCGAGAACAACAACGGATCGTGGACCGCGACCTACGTGCCCGGTGGCACCGATTCCTGTGGAGCGGACTGCCGCTACACAGAAGAGGAGGGCGGTACGGCCGTCTTTGCGGGAGTCGAGTTGGACAAGACGGGTGGCTACCGGATCTGCGCCACGGTGAAGGAAGGCGGAGATCTGGGCTTCACGTTCATGCCGGAGAAGGTCTGCTCGAACGGACTCAACGTCAGGCCGTAACACCCGGCACCGGGTCTCGGTTGGCAGCAGCCAGGGGCGCCGCTCGCGATCGGGCGGCGCCCTCCTTCATCCGGACCTCGCTCAGCTGACCTTCCGCACGGCCTCCCGCGCCTGCCACAGGTGCCGGCGCTGGTGGCTTTCCATGGCGCGCAGCCACTGGCCGAGGCTGAGCTTGAGAAGCGACATGGCGGGCGAGGCGACCTTGACCCGGACCAGATTCACCCCGGACGCCAGTTGCAGGGTCTCGATGTAGCGGTCCTGCAGTGAGAGGAACTCCCCGACCGCCGCTTCCATGTCATACGTCCGGTGAGGCGGATGGTAGAGCTTTGGAGCCTTGAATCGGCGCTTGGGCGGAAGCTCTTCACCGCCCGCCTGGCGAGCGAACCACTTCTCGAACCGGCCGTACTCGAAGGGTCCGTGGGCGAGCCAGCCGTTCTCCCGCGCTCGGGCCACGCCCGCCTCCAACGCCGGGATCATCTCCCTGGCGGTGGCGGACAGGTGCTCGACGCACTCGGCGGCCGACCAGGACTTCTCGGATGGGCGCGCGTTGTAGGCCGCCGGGTCGAGCGCACCCGTCAGGTTGCGGATCTCGCCCTTCGCCCAGCGAAAACCCGCACGATAGCCTTCGAGTTCGGGCACGAGCGGCTGTTCGGCCGTTGGGGGATCGGTCACGCTGGCCTCGGGCAACCCTTCGTTCATTTCCCGCGTCCTCTCTTGTGGGACTGAGTGGTACAGCGCACATGATATACCGATCGCCGGCCCGCGGCGCCAAGCGGCGGCGGACCGGCAGTGACTCTGGAGAGCGAACGACATGATGACGCGATCGATCGATGCGCGCAGTGGCTGGCTACTCCTGGGCCTCACCCTCGTCGTCGGAGCCTGCGGCGCGCCAGCGGACGCGCCTGTCAGCCTGCAGGCGACGGTCGACACCGTCGATGGGGTGAAGCGTCTTGGCTATCCCGAAACGGGAGCCCCGCAACTAGCCTGGCGATTGGACACGGCCGCCGTGATCGGAGGTTACGGAGCCGAGTCGGAGGAATACCAATTCGACCAGGTCAACTCGGGCAGCCTGGCCGGCGACCGGTCGGGCGCGCTCTACGTGATCGACCGTGTGGGGATGAGGGTCCTGGGCTACGACACGGAGGGCGCCTTCATGGGCTCGTGGGGCCGCGAGGGATCCGGCCCGGGCGAACTCCAGATGCCGGTCGGCCTCGGCGTGGGCCAGGGCGATACGCTCTGGGT
>JABDQB010000337.1 GCA_013042495.1 Gemmatimonadota bacterium | reverse complement strand
TTCCCGATGTTCACGCTCCTCGAGGATTTGGGCTATCTGCCACGGGTAGCTTTCAACCTCGACTGGCTGTTCCGACGGGCCGGCGCTCACGGAAAACAGTCACTGTCCATGGCCATGGGGTTCGGGTGCAACGCGGCCGGCATCATCTCGACGCGGATAATCGACTCTCCCCGCGAGCGATTGATCGCGATCCTTACCAACAACTTCGTTCCGTGCAATGGCCGGTTCCCTACCCTGATCATGCTGGCCACCGTGTTCGTGGCCGCATCCGTTCCCCCGGCGCTCGCGTCGTTCGCCGCGGCGGGCACGGTCGTGGGAGTCGTCCTGATCGGAGTGTTCTTCACGCTGGCCGTGTCGTGGGCCCTTTCCCGCACCGTGCTCAAGGGACAGCCGACCGCATTCACCCTGGAGCTCCCGCCCTACCGGAGACCCGGGGTGCTCCGGGTCCTGTACACGTCGCTGATCGATCGAACGCTGTTCGTGCTGTGGCGGGCGATCGTGATCGCCGCGCCCGCGGGCGGACTCATCTGGATCCTTGGCAACATCTACGCAGGGGACTCCAGCCTGGCGCAGATCGTCGCGGACTGGCTCGACCCGTTCGGGCAGGCCCTTGGGCTCGATGGCGTGATCCTGCTGGCCTACGTGATCGCGATACCGGCGAACGAGATCGTGGTCCCGACGATGCTCATGGTGTATGCTGGCCTCGGGATGATGACGGAGCCGGCATCCTACGATGCGCTGCGAACGGTGCTCGTCGACGAACACGGCTGGACGCTCGTAACGGCGGTGTGCCTGATGCTGTTCTCGCTCCTCCACAACCCGTGCGGCACCACGATCTGGACGATGTGGAAGGAGACGCGAAGCCGGAAATGGACGACCCTGGGCGCCCTGATGCCGCTCGGGATCGCGTTCGCCGTGACTTTCATGGTAGCCGCGACCATGCGGGCGTTCTAGGAGTTCGCGCGAACCTGAAGGGAACCACACGTGAGCCGTCTTATCCGGTCAGCCAGCAACTTCCGGTCGCTTCGATGCGGCTTCATCGTCTTCGCCACCCTCTCGGCTTCGTCTATGGCCCGCGCTCAGAGTCCTGCGGCCGGCGTGCTGGCGGGCGGCCAGCACTCGCCCGGTGTCCGCGCAGAGACCATCCGCATCATCGCCGTTGGGGACATCATGATGGGCACCGCGTTTCCGGATTCGACCTACCTGGACCCGAGAATGGCACCCGACGTTTCGCCGGGCCGGTTGATCGGGACCGATCTGGTCGAAGTCCTGCTGGCGGGTGACGTCGTGTTCGGCAACCTGGAGGGCGCGCTGTTCGACGAGGGCGGCGAGTCGAAGAAATGCCGCAACATGGACGTCTGCTATGCGTTCAGGAGTCCGGAGTGGTACGCGGAGCTGCTGGCGGATATGGGGTTCAACCTGATGTCCCTGGCCAACAACCACAGCGGAGACTTTTTGGAGGCCGGCCGGGCCAGGACGATCGCCGCGCTGGAGGAGAACGGAATCGTCTACGGTGGGCTGGACCAGCCCGGCGCGGTCACCGGGACGCTGGAGCTCGGCGACGGAACCCGGGTGGGCCTCGCCGGCTTCTCGCCCAACAAGGGCACCGTGAGCATCCACGATCTCGAGCGGCTCGGGCGATTGGTAGCCAACCTGGACCGGACGCATGATGTGGTCATCGTCTCGTTTCATGGAGGCGCGGAAGGCGCGGACCGCATCCACGTGACGCGGGAGCCGGAGGAATTCTACGGGGAGCGGCGGGGAAACGTGTACGAATTCGCGCACGCGGCGGTGGATGCGGGAGCCGACGTGGTGATTGGCCACGGCCCTCACGTTCCCCGCGCGGTCGAGATCTACCGGGACCGGTTGATCGCGTACAGCCTGGGCAACTTCTGGACGTGGGCTCGCTTCAACCTAAGGGGTCCGAACGGGCTCGCGCCGGTCCTGGATCTCGAGGTCGACCGCGATGGCCGCGCGGTCAGCGTGCGAGTGATCAGCGCCCGGCAGACGGGACTCGGCTCGCCGCGACTGGACCGCACGGGCGGCGCAGCCGCGCTGATCTCGCAGCTCACAGCCGAAGATTTCCCCGAAGCGTCGCTCGAGTTTTCGGCGGACGGCCGCGTCACGTGGAACGCCGCGGATGCGGCGTCCGGGGCCTCGGGCGCCGATCGCTCGGAGCGAGGCGCCGGCGGGCCTAGGTAGAGGGTTCCGCTGAGGCCCGTACGAAAGCCTCCCACGCCTCGACTACCTCCTCGGCCAGGATCGCGCTAACGGCCAGGAGCTCCTCCTCCATCTCGCTCAGCCGCTCACGCACGTTGACCAGGACCATCTGCTGGAACGAACCACCCACGTCGCGCAGGTGCCCGAGGCCAAGCTGTACACCCACGTCGTACGCCACTTCGGACAGTTCTTCGGCGGTCTCCAGGCTCCCCGTCACCTCCAGCTCCCGGTAGTTCGCCACCCAGGCGTGCGTCCAGAACATCTCGCCATCGTGCTCGACGAACCCGAGGAATCGGAAGGGTCGGTAGGCGATGCGGGCGCCCCCGTGCAACACGCGGAACGGGTCGTCGTCGTCAGCCCGGATGCACGGAATCCCGGCCAGGCTTCGTACCCGCTTCATCTCGATGATGACATCATCCGCCGGATTCACGCTTGGACCGGCGATCCGGACCAGATACTTCGCGTCCAGCGCGCTGCCCACCCCCAGTTGCAGCGCTCCTACCTGCACGGGCTGGAAAAAGCCTTCCGGAAGACCCGTATTCGTTGCCCGCATGAGCTGCGAGTACGGCTGCAGCGAGAGCAGAAGCTCACGGCGTTCGGTCTCGCTCAGCGGCTGCATGATGGAGTCAACCCACGCGAGGTAGGCCAGGCTGTCGTGCTTGAACGTGGCCTGGTAGCGCTCGACCACCGCCGGTACGGGAGCGGACAGCGTCGAGTCCTGCACGACGTCGGCGTACCCCCTGACGAATTCCGATACAATGCCGTCTGCCTGGTCTTCCCACCCGTTCGCGAGCGCGGCTAGCCGAATGGACACGGCGAAGCGCATGCCATCCACCCACGGGGGCCCCTCCGAGGAATCGTCGAAATCCGTGAGACCCCGGCCAAGGTCCGTGACCGCGTACTGCTCGACGTGCGCGTCCCCGTGCAGGTTGAACGGAAAACGATCCGCGCCGAGCGGGCCGGTGTCGATCAGGTGGTCGAGTCTCTGACAGACGGCGCGGCTGAACGGGATGTTGATGAACCGGAAGTACCCGTGCGGAGTGGCCCGAACGCGCTCGATTAGCCTAGGGTTGCTGGCGAAGTCAAAAGAATCGGGATGGACGAAGAGCTCCGCGGCGCCCTCGCTCAGCCTGCTCTCGCCCGCCTCCTCTCCTGCCGGACCGCATCCGAATGCCAGCGCCCCCAGCGCAAGCAGCGCCATTGCGATGCGGTGACCTCCGTGACTGGTTCGCACACTACCCTCGGTTGCTCGCGGTGAACCCGGCGGCGGCCGGAAGAGTGACATCGTAGGACGGGCACGCGCGGCCCGCCACTCTCGGTCCCGACAGACGCTCCGCCAGAGAATACACATTTACTTTGTGATGCAAAGTACTTGACAGCACTATCCCCGGCCTGTAGACTCCTGGTCATGGAGAAGCGACTGCGCCTGGATGACAACCCTGAGCAGCCGACGTCCCTGAGCGACCGGGCGATCGAGAATCTCAGCTTTATCCGTCGTACGATGGAGGCGTCAGGCACATTCACGGCGGTCTCCGGACTCGGCGTCATGGCCATGGGCACGCTGGCGCTGCTGGCGTCGGCCTACGCCAGCCGCTTCCCCGCCCCCGATGCCGACCTGCGAATCTGGGCCGGAACGGCGGTGCTCGCTTCAGGCGTCGCCGGATACGCGATCGTACGGAAGGCACGGCGAAGGCAGGAGTCCGCGCTCTCGGGGCCGGGCCGCAAGTTCTTGCTCAACTTCATGCCGGCTCTGATAGCGGGAGCCGTGCTCACGGGGGCTCTCGTCACCGCCGGCCTGCCCTCACTTCTTCCGGGCACGTGGCTGCTCCTGTACGGAACTGGGGTCGTAACCGGCGGAGCTTTCTCCGTGCGGGCGGTACCGGCGATGGGCGTCGGCTTCATGGCCCTGGGCGCACTGGCGCTCGCGGTCCCGGCCTGGGGCTCATCGTTGATGAGCCTCGGCTTTGGAGGTTTGCACCTCGCGTTCGGCGCGATCATCACCTGGAGGTACGGTGGTTGACGACAAGCGGGCCACGGCCCGGAAGATGGAATCGGAAGGTTCGATGGACGGACATACGGATCTGCCGGCCGGGCCCACCGGCTCGCCGGCGGCGGCATCCTCCACGCCTCTCGCGCTCGACGGTTTGATTCACGAACGAGTGCGCCTCGGGATCGTGAGCGCCCTCTCCGTGAACGAACGGCTCGCGTTCACCGAGTTGCGCCAGATTCTGAATACGACGGACGGGAACCTCAGCGCCCATGCCCGCAAGCTGGAGGACGCGGGTTACATCGAGTGTCGCAAGTCGTTCGCCGGACGCGTGCCGCATACGGAATACGGTCTGACGAAGCTCGGTAGAGCGCGCCTGAAGGAGTACGTCGCTCACATGGAGGCCCTGATCCGGATGACCCGGGAAGGCTGACAACGGCCCGCCGGTAGCCGGCGGACCTCAACCAGGACGGGGCGGCACCTGATGCCGCCTTTTCCAACGACTGGAGACTTTGTAATGCAGAGTACTCTACATCCAAAGCCGCCGGCTGGCTTGCATGCGGGCATCATCATGGACGGCAATGGACGGTGGGCTCAAGCCTCTGGCCGATCGCGTACGCGTGGACACGTCCAGGGAGCTCGGGTCGCCCGGGCCGTGGTCGAGGGCTCGGCTGCCCTGGGCATCGGAGTGTTGACCCTGTACGCGTTCTCGTCGGACAACTGGAAGCGACCGGCCGCGGAGGTCCGGTCGCTCATGCGGCTCTTGCGCGTCTACCTGAGGTCGGAGGCCGAGCGCTGCATCGAACACGGAATACGCATCGAGGTCATCGGTCGCAGGGACCGGCTCCCTCCCCTCGTCGCCCGCGAAATCGCGGCCGCGGAAGGTCTGACGGCGAGAGGCGATCGGCTGCTTCTCCGTCTCGCGATCGATTACTCGGGACGCAACGCCATTCTCGCGGCGGCGCTGGCAGGTCCGACGAGCCGGCGCGAATTCGCCTGGAACCTCGATCGGGCCAGCCATGCCAGAACGCCGGTCTCCGAGGTGGACCTCTTGTTGCGCACCGGGGGCGAGCGGCGCCTCAGTGACTTCATGCTGTGGGAATCGGCCTATGCTGAGCTCGTGTTCACCGATGTGCCATGGCCGGCGTTCACGGTGGACGACCTCGCCATTGCGGTCCGGGAGTTCCGTGGACGCGAGCGGCGCTTCGGAGGAGCGCCGTCGCCGAGCCAGGCACGTGTGGCTCGTACACGTCCCATCCTTGCGAATCCACCGGCCATCGGAAACGGGTCCCGGCCCCTGTCCGAGATCGTCATCGCCCACGCACCGCGGAGGTAATCATGCGACTGCTCCTGATTCTGGCAATTGCCTGGCTTCTGGGCACCTGCCGATCCGTTCCGCCGGAAGCCCCGCAGGACTTCGAGTGGACGACGTGGACCAACGTGGCGGCCGGGTACACCCTCGAGATACCGGATGTGTACGACGCAGATGTGGAAGACGGCGGCCACACGGTCTTCTTCCGCTGGCGCGGAACGGTTCCGGTCAAGCTCTACCTGACGGACCTCGACTCCGCCCGGGCACGCGGGCTGTGGGTGGACGAGGAACCGACGGATACCCTCAATCTCGCCGAGCTGCCGGCCCTGAGATACGACTACACGCACTGCGACGGGCCGCTCTGTTTTGGAATTACCTCGTTCGTGGTTGAACGAGGGGACCGTTGGCTGGCATTGGAGTTTCGCTCGGAGGGAGATCTCAACGCCGTCAACGAGAGAGTGTTCGCGTCCTTCGTTCTTCTTCCGCTCGAATCGGGGGGACTGACCGAACTCCGATGAGCGAAGG
>JABDQB010000334.1 GCA_013042495.1 Gemmatimonadota bacterium | reverse complement strand
GCCATGGCCATGGAGTACCTCGGGGAGACGCTCGACATTCACACGGGGGGCGTGGACAACATCTTCCCCCACCACGTGAACGAGATCGCTCAATCCGAGGGCGCCACCGGCAAGCCTTTCGCGCGGTGGTGGATGCACGCCGAGCACCTGCTCTCCGAGGGGCAGAAGATGTCGAAGTCCCTCGGCAACTTCTACACGCTCGAATCCTTGCTGGAGCGTGGGCACCGTCCGTCGGCCATCCGATACCTGCTGCTCAGCGCCCACTATCGCACACAGCTCAACTTCACGCTCGATGGGCTGAAGGACGCGGACCGCGCGGTCGGGCGGCTTTATGAGTTACGGCGCCGATTGGGTGAAACGGCGACGTCGGCCGATCCCGGCGCGGACTCCTCTGGGCTCTCAGGGCTGGTCGACCGTTGGCGCACAGCCTTCGTGGACGCGTTGGACGACGATCTCAACGTCTCGGATGCGCTGGGGGCCACGTTCACGCTGGTGCGTGAGGCCAATCTCGCCCTCGATCAGGCCGAGCCGGCTTCCGCGACCGGTGTTCTTGCTCTCCGCACCGCGCTGGAGGACTTTGATGCCGTGTTCGGTGTGCTGTCTCTCAGGGAGAGGGAAGAGACGTCCGGCGTCGCCGATCTCGCGGAATGGGTCGAAGAACGCATCGCGGCCCGAGCCGCCGCCCGCGCCAGCCGTGATTTCGCCCTTGGGGACGCCATCCGCGACGAGCTCCTGGACCGGGGCGTCGCGCTCGAGGACGGTCCCTCGGGCACCCGCTGGAAGCTGCTCTCGAAAGTCGACTGAAGGTCCCCGCGCAGGGCGGTTTTCTCTCGGTTGACGGATTTCCCGTCACCCCATATGTTGGCGGTCTGATTTTGCTGACGTAGCTCAACTGGAAGAGCACCGGATTTGTAATCCGGAGGTTGTGGGTTCGAGTCCCACCGTCAGCTCAGTGACGCGTTCGCCGGGATCGCCCCAGGCAGGCCCGACCGGAGACACGAAGTCATACCCAATCGGCCCTTGAGTCGGGTGTTGCCGGCGGGGGCCGTATGATTGGGGTGGGGTACCGAAGCGGCCAAACGGAGCAGACTGTAAATCTGCCGGCGAATGCCTACGGAGGTTCGAATCCTCCCCCCACCATAGGTGGCTCCTGAGGCACCCGAACAGACGAACAGCGATCAATAAAGAAGCACTGAACGGCACGGCGGCCAGCCGCGCATAACAGGAGAACGGCAGGATGGCGAAGCAGAAGTTCGAGCGGACGAAGCCGCACGTAAACGTGGGAACGATCGGACACGTGGACCACGGGAAGACGACGCTGACGGCGGCGATCACGGAGGTCCAGGCGGCGAGGGGTCTGGCGGATTTCGTGCCGTTTGACGCGATCGACAAGGCTCCGGAAGAGCGGGAGCGTGGGATCACGATTGCGACGGCGCACGTGGAGTACCAGACGGACGCGCGCCATTACGCGCACGTGGACTGTCCGGGACACGCGGACTACGTGAAGAACATGATCACGGGCGCGGCGCAGATGGACGGCGCGATCGTGGTGGTGTCGGCGGCGGACGGACCGATGCCTCAGACGCGGGAGCACATACTTCTCGCCCGCCAGGTGAACGTGCCCTACATCGTGGTCTACCTGAACAAGGTGGACCAGGTGGACGACGAGGAGCTTCTGGACCTGGTGGAGCTGGAGGTACGGGAGCTTTTGTCGGAGTACGATTTTCCGGGTGACGACGTGCCGATGATCCGGGGATCGGCGCTGAAGGCGCTGGAGGACGGGAAGCCCGGCAGCGAGGACACGAAGTCGATCGACGAGTTGCTGGACGCGCTGGATTCCTACATTCCGGTGCCGGAGCGTGCGCTGGACAAGCCGTTCCTGATGCCGGTGGAGGACGTGTTCACGATCACGGGCCGTGGGACGGTGGTGACGGGTCGGGTGGAGCGTGGGCAGGTGAAGACGGGCGAGGAAGTGCAGATCGTCGGTCTGGGGTCGGAGAAGAAGACGGTGGTGACGGGAGTGGAGATGTTCCGGAAGATCCTGGACGAGGGGCAGGCGGGCGACAACGTGGGTCTGCTGCTTCGTGGGGTCGGGAAGGAAGAGGTCGAGCGGGGGATGGTGGTGTCGAAGCCGGGCGCGATCACGCCGCACACGAAGTTCAAGGCGGAGGTGTACGTGCTGACGAAGGACGAGGGTGGCAGGCACACGCCGTTCTTCGACGGATACCGTCCGCAGTTCTACTTCCGGACGACGGACGTGACGGGCACGGCGCACCTTCCCGAGGGAGTGGAGATGGTGATGCCGGGTGACAACGTGAACATGGACGTCGAGCTGATCGCTCCGATCGCGATGGACAAGGAGCTCCGGTTCGCGATTCGTGAGGGCGGCCGCACCGTCGGCGCCGGCGTCGTC
>JABDQB010000332.1 GCA_013042495.1 Gemmatimonadota bacterium | reverse complement strand
CCATCACCTGTTTCGGAGGAAACGCCATGAAGCTCGCGTGTGTGCTGGCGGTACTCGTGCCGGCGGCTCTGTGCCTTACGACGCCCGTCCAGGCCCAGGACGACCTGGGGCGCGGTGGGGTGGAGATCAACGCTTTCTACGGCGTCCTGAACGGTATCGGGACCCAGGAATTCGCCGAGGATCCGGTGCCGTGGAGCCTGGACAACAACCAGTACTTCGGGGGCCGCCTCGGATATGTATTCCGCAACGGCCTCGGTCTCGAAGGTTTCTTCGGTTACCTGGATTCGCAGATCCAGGGATCGCCGTTCAGTCGTCAGAACGCCACCGCGACCAACTGGGGCGGTGACCTGACCTACACGTTCAATATCGAGCGCAACTTTCAGTTCGCATTGCTGGCAGGCGGCGGGTCACAGAACTGGAGCCTCGACATCCCGGGCCTCGAGTCCGAAAGCGCGTTCGCGTTCAACTACGGAGCCGCCCTGAAGGTCTTCTTCACGAGGGCCTTCGCCATGCGCATCGACTGGCGCAACTATCATTCGGCGGACGGACTCAAGAGCGCGCGCGCGGCGCTCAATCCGGAGGGGGCGGAGCTCGAGAACAGGAGCCTGAACACGACCGAGTGGACGATCGGCGCGTCGCTATTCCTCGGCGGTCCCAAGGACTCGGATCGCGACGGCGTCACCGACAGTCGTGATGCGTGCCCGAACACACCGCGCGGCGTGGACGTGGATGCTAGCGGGTGCGCGTTCGACTACGACGGAGACGGCGTGGCGGCCTACCTTGACACCTGTCCCGACACTCCTGCGGGCGCGACGGTGGACGGAAGCGGATGTCCGGCTGACAGCGATTCCGACGGCGTGCTGGACGGAATTGACCAGTGCGCGAATACTCCTTCCGGTGCCGAGGTGGATGACCGCGGTTGCCCGACCGACCGCGATGGCGATGGGATCTTCGTCGGGATCGACCTGTGCCCCGACACGCCCGCTGGCGTGCGCGTGGATGCTACGGGTTGCCCGATGGACACGGATGCTGACGGCGTGTTCGACGGAATCGACCAGTGCCCCGACACGCCCGCTGGCGCGGAGGTGGATTCGGTCGGCTGCACGGTCGTGCAGGCCGGAATCGCGGCGGGATTGCTGGTCCTGGACAACGTGGAATTCGAGTTCAACAGTGCGGACATCACGCCCGCGACGCTGGCCACCCTGAACGAAGTCGGGCAGGCTTTGACCACACGGCCCGAAGCGAGCGTCGAGATCCAGGGGCACACGGACGCGGTCGGCGCCGCTGCGTACAATATGCAGCTGAGTCAGCGTCGGGCCGGTGCGGTCCGGGACTATCTCCTGGAGAACTTCGATCTCAACGCGACCCAACTCACGGCGAAGGGTTTCGGCGAGGCTGACCCGATCGCTTCGAACGACACGGACGAGGGAAGGGCGCGCAATCGCCGGGTCCAGTTCGTGATCGAGGAGTAGAGGACAATTGGCCGAGGGGCCCGGTCTCCCGGGCCCCTCATTCATTCACGGAAAGGACCGGAGCGATGGCAATCGCAAAGCACATCGAGCTCACCACGGATTCGAGCGTCAGCTTCGAGGCCGCGATCCAGGAGGGACTGGAGCGGGCATCGAAAACGGTGGACGGCATTCGCAGCGCCTGGGTGAAGGATCAGCAGGTGATGGTCGAGAACGGACGGGTGAGCCTGTACCGTGTGAACCTGAAGGTGACGTTCGTTCTTCAGGACTGACGAGGGAAGTGCGAGCGGCGAGGCCCGCCCGAAGGGGCGGGGCCTCAGCCGCCTCGTGCCACCAGGTAGCGCAGTCGCGCTACGAGCATGCCGATGGCCACTTCGTTCTTGCCACCCTCCGGCACGATGATGTGGGCGTGCCTCCGGCTGGGAGCGACGAACTCGAGATGCATAGGCCGCACCGTCTGCTGGTATTGTCGAACCACGGACTCCACCGTCCGACCGCGTTTCTTCGTGTCGCGTCCGAGTCGCCGGATGAATCGGACGTCGGAATCCGTGTCCACGAATACACGGATATCCATGAGGTCGCGAAGTTCCGGCTCCGCGAGCACGAGAATACCGTCGATGATAAGCAGCGGACGTGGCTCGACGGAGCGTGTAGCCGGCAACCGGCGGTGCACGGTGAAGTCGTATTCCGGCACTTCGACCGACTGCCCGGCGAGGAGCAGACGCACGTGCTCTGCCATCAACGAAGTCTCGAGGCTGTCCGGGTGGTCGTAGTTGATCGCCGTCCGCTGTTCGAGGGTCAAGTCAGGGTTGTCGCGATAGTAGGAATCGTGGTGCAGCAGGCTGGCCGATGTGGGATCTAGGCCTTCGAGGAGACGATTGACTACCGTGGTCTTTCCGGAACCACTTCCACCAGCCACGCCGACCACGAGAGGCCGGCGCGCGCCATCTTCTTCAGATTCCGGGACCGATGTCCGCTCACCGGAAGCCGAGTCCGGCGGCGGGGGAGTCGCGTCGATGGTCCGGCCCATCGGAAATGCCTCCAACTCGCGGGGTCACCGTCAGCATGCAGACGATAACAGGAGCGGCGGCTCTGCGCTAAGATCGCCGAGTTCGTCGAAGCCGAGGCGCCTCCGGCGCGCTGTATCAACCGTGTGTGGGGTCGGCCCTGTACGACGATGGCAACAGCCGAACTCGCACGTGAGCCTCGGGCGTCAGCCCCAATCTTCCGGCAATATCGCTGGGTGCCACGAGAGCCCAATGTTCCCGTGGTTCGACTCGCCGCTGGGCCGCCTCCTCTTCGGTCGTGCCCACGACTCCGAAGGCCAGGGACCTTTCCTCGATGATCGCGGGACACACGGCGATGAAGCCCATGTGGTCACCGATGTCCGCCACCTTCTTACCCACGAACCGCGGCAGGCTCATGATCATCGGTTCCGGCGGCGCGATCGGTTGGTCGGCCTTGCCGAGCAGGGTGGGTCTAAGAAGGCCGACCCGCCAGTGCGTCCAGAAGTCCGGGCCAAAAAGGGTGGCGATCCACCAGGCTGCCCGGTCCGACGCCGCCGCATCGAGGGTCATGCCCACGGACACCGAACCCCGGATCTCTCCCAGCGTGTCGATTCCGAGCGCGTCTCTTTCCCATCCGTACATGCAGGAACCTCCCGAGTTCGACGGATTATAGTCTCACCATATACTATCAGGATGAGTTGTATTCTGGACGTCCCTTGCCGGAGATTACGCCAGTGAACGACCTGTTTCCAGCGGATCTGCTGACCATCCTGGACCTGAAGTTGTTTACCCTCGGGAAGACCGATGTGACGGTGGCGACGATGGCGACGGCGGCGGTCATCGTGATAGTGACGTTCGCCATCACCTGGCTTATGGGCCGGTGGTTTACCAGGGTCGCCGCGCGCCGCGATGTACAGAGCGCCGGATCAATCGCGGTGACGGAACGGCTGGTGCACTACGCCATTCTGATCGCCGGGTTGGGTCTGGCCCTGCACACCATCGGAATCGACCTGACCGCGCTCTTCGCGGCCGGCGCCCTGTTCGCCATCGCGATCGGCTTCGCGATGCAGAACATTGCCCAGAACTTCGTGTCGGGGGTCATTCTCCTGTTCGAACGTAGCATCAAGCCGGGGGACGTCGTGGAAGTGGACGGCCGGCGCATAACGATCAAGCAGCTGGGAATCCGCTCCACCCTGGCTCGTGCGCTGAACGAGGAAGACCTGATTATCCCCAATTCCGTTCTCGTCCAGTCGACGGTGACGAACTACACCCTGAAGGACACCCTGTACCGTATCGATGGCACGGTGGGAGTCGTGTACTCTTCGGACATGCACGCGGTGAAGCAGTCGCTGCTGCGAGCGGCCGAGTCGGTGTCGTGGCGTTCTCCGGGCCTGGAGCCAAGGATCCTCATGCGGGAGTTCGGCTCCTCGAGCGTCGACTTCATGGTCTCGGTATGGACGAATGATCCATGGGACCTGCGCCGGCAGCGGTCGATCCTGAATGAGGCGATCTGGTGGGCCTTGCAGGAAGACGGGATAACGATCGCGTTCCCGCAGCTGGATGTTCACTTCGACCCCGTGGTCGAACAGGCCTTCGAGTCGATCCCTCAAGCGGGAGGATGAGACGGTGACAGCAAATCACCCTGACCCGTACCGGCTTCCGCACCGTCGATCGCGCCTCCGGTTCCATCGGCGCAAGGCACCGCCGGGTTCCGCGCCCGGCACCCTGATGGCCGATCTCGAGGCGGCTCCCCCCGAGATCCGGGCCATGGCCTACGGACCGGACGGGCTCGAGGAAGCGGAGATCTCGAGGCCCGCGGAGATCCGGGAACTCGCCGGGTCATACCCGGTGCTGTGGATCAACGTCAACGGCGTTGGCGATCCCGAGGTACTCAGGCAAGTCGGCGGGGTGTTCGACGCTCACAGCCTGGTGCTCGAGGACGCGGTGAACATGGGGCAGCGAGCCAAGGTCGAGGCCTTTGGCGATCAACTGTTCATCGTCGTTCGCATGCCGCTTCCGGGCCACGCGGGAACCGAACAGGTGAGCATGCTGCTCGGCAAGGGGTTCCTGCTGACGATGCAAGAGGAAGCGGGCGATTGCTTCGACCCGGTCAGAGTGCGGATTCGGCACGGCTCCGGCCGGATCCGATCGCGCGCTTCCGACTACCTTGCGTATGCATTGATTGATTCGGTTGTGGACGGCTATTTCCCGGTATTGGAGGCGCTCGGTGATGAGCTGGACGCGCTGGAGGATGAAGTGTTCGGCGAGCCCGACCAGGACACGTTGGCGCGCCTGCACGCCTTGAAACGGGACCTGGTGAATCTCCGCAAGGCGATCTGGCCGCACCGTGACATGCTCGCGATCATGCAGCGCGAGGCGGACCACCTCATCGAGGAGGACACGCAGAAGTACCTGCGGGACGCCTACGACCACGTGGTCCGGATCATAGACCTGACCGAGGCGCTCAGGGATGTCGCGAGCGACCTGATGAACACCTACCTGACGATGGTCAGCAACCGGATGAACGAGGTGATGAAGGTGCTGACGATCGTGGCCACCACCTTCATTCCGCTCAGCTTCATCGCGGGGCTGTACGGGATGAACTTCGACCCATCGGCATCGCGCTGGAACATGCCCGAGCTCGGCTGGGCCTTCGGATATCCCGCTGCTCTTCTGGTTATGCTGGCCGTGGCCGTGGGCATGTTCCTGTTCGTGAGAAGCCGTCGTTGGCTATAGGCCGGACCGGGCGGGCGAGAGTCCTTCGCGCAGCCGCGACCCTCGGTGCAGTGCTGACCGCGTGGGTCGCGCTGGACAGCGTGGCGGGTGGCGGGCTGGCAAGCGGCGCTGCTGACGACCTGAGCTTCCTGCTGCTGTGGCCGCTACCCTTTGCCGTCACGGCAGCTTTCCTCGGGTGGTACGCCCTGCGAGGCGGTCGCGTGGATGTCGCAGGCGCCGCCCGGCACGGATGCGTGGGCGGTGCGCTGGTTGGCGGTGGGGTCTTCCTGTTGTTACTCGCCAGTCCACTGCTTCTGCCCTGGGATGCGCTCAGCGGAGCGGTGGCCGCGTTCCTGTATGCTCCGCTGGCCTCGGTCGTGGGTCTTCTGATTGGAGTCGTCACCGCCCGGATGAGAAAGCGACGCTCTTAGGAGCGCCGCTTCCGAGATCTGCCCGCAACCCGCGCTGACGGATCCCCGGGTACCCTACTCTACGATCTGAACCGCCTTCACAAGGGGTCCCGTGGTCGGTCCTCCTCCCCCCAGTTGTCCCTGGATGGATGCTATGTACGCATAGGTACTCTGCTGGCCCGGGGGACCGCCCGGACCGGGGATCACGAATACGCCCATGAAGTCCGAGATCTGGAAATTCGATCCCGGTCCCTGCTTCGTGTACGTTTCCGGATTGAACATGGGAATGGCGCGCAGTCGCGGTGACACGGGGAACGCGGACCCCTCCACGCATTTGCAGCCGTCATCCCAGTAAGCGCTCGGGTCACGGGCGATCAGATCGTTGAACGCCTTCTGGATGCTCTGCACGTTGCCGTTCTTGTCCGTCACCCAGTCGCCCACCTTCCAGGGCTTGCTCAGCTCCGGGCACCTGAGAACCTGTTCGCGCAGCGTCTTCGCTCCCCCGCCTCCCGTCGGATACCACAGGTACCACCAGCCCGCCTCGAAGCGGTTGCTGTCGGGAATCGAGTCGCCCTGGCTGGTGCCGTCGTTCTTGTGGCTCGCACCCTGTGACGGCTTCAGGGTGATCAACCGGCCGAGATCGTCCGTGGTGTACCCGACCGAGCCATCGTCGTACTCGTCTCCCTCGTCAGGGTCCCAAGTATCGTTGACGTCCGCCGGCGTTCCATCGGCTTCCCGCCAACGGTCCGCGATTGCCACCGGAAGGAGGCAGTCGACGGCATCGGCCGGCCGGGCGACGGCCGCTGCCACGGCCCGGATGTCGACCTCGTCGACACCCAGCATGCGCGCGAAAAAGGTCGCGATCGGGCTGCCCCGACTCATCGTCCGGTGCACTGTGACTCGCACCTTGGACTCGTCGAGCATGACCTCCACGTCTTCCGGGAGCACGACGGTTGAATCGCCTCGAATGTCGTTCTTCGCCGCAAACAAGATGGCTTCCGACCGGGCCGCTGCCTCACTGTACGGGTTCGGAATCAAGGCGGAAGCACCGGCGTGAGCTGCCATATCGGCGCTGCGTTGCGCTTCGGTGCGGGCGGTGACCAGGAGACCGACGTCTACGGCCAGGGCCGCCGCGGCCAGGCAAACCGCGAGGGACACCGCGACCAGCTCTAGCGTGGCACCTCGCTCGTCGAGTCGGCGGAGAAATCGTGACGCTGACATGACAGCCTCCCGAGAGAGAAACGGGTACGGGCCTGCAGGGGGGCCGCGCAGAAAATCCGTTCCACGGGTGGCAGAGCGGGACTCCGGCCGGGCCGGGGTAGGGGGACTCCGTGTCTGCCCTTACAGTATACGTGAAAGTGGACGAAAAAGGAGGTCGCGCGGCCCTCGCGGGACCTCCGCCCCTGGCCCTCATCCCTTCGCTCGGCGCACCCTGCCGCTATATTGGCGTCCGAGCATCACCGCACCGTCACCTCCATGGAGAGCGCGAATGAGCCAGGCTATTCGCCGGATCGCCATCAGTACCGGGGGCGGAGACGCGCCAGGCCTCAATGCCGTAATCCGCAGCGTCGTGTTGTCGGCGTTGCAACGAGGGTGGGAGTGTCTGGGCATTCGTGATGGGTACAACGGCCTCATGACTCCGGATGTCTATGCCGACGGTGGAATCATGAATCTCACGCGCGAATCCGTGCGCGGGATCACTCACCTGGGCGGTACGATCCTGGGAACCACCAACCGGGGGAGCCCGATCGCCTATCCGACCCTGGGAGACGACGGGCAGTGGTACGAGCGTGACCGGTCGGACGAACTCGTGGAGAAGCTGAACACGATCGGTGCGGATGCCCTGGTGGCGATCGGGGGCGACGGGTCTCTCGAGATCGCGAACGTCCTGTCTCAGAAGGGAATCCGTGTGGTTGGCGTGCCGAAGACGATCGACAACGACCTGGCAGAGACTGTGGTGACGTTCGGATTCGACACCGCGGTGAGCTTTGCCGCCGAGTGCGTGGACCGTCTGCACTCGACGGCCGAAGCGCACGACAGGGTGATGGTGGTCGAAGTGATGGGCCGCTATGCGGGCTGGATCGCCCTGTATGCGGGGGTCGCCGGCACCGCCGACGCCGTCCTGATTCCGGAGATCCCTTATGACATCGAGAAGGTAGCTGAGCGCGTGAGGGTGCGTGCGGAGCGGGGCCGCGACTTCGCGATCATCGTGGTCGCGGAAGGGGCCCGCCCCGTAGACGGCGATCGATCGATCGTGGGCAAGACGATCGGCCAGCAGGAGCGCCTGGGCGGGATCGGCCATCAGGTCGCCGGGCAGCTGGCGGATCTGACAGGCAAGGAGACACGGACCGTGGTACTGGGTCACCTGCTTCGGGGCGGAAGCCCGACCACGCACGATCGCATCCTGGCCCTCAGGTTCGGATCGGCGGCCGTGCGGGCGATCGCGGAGGGGTGCTTCGGGTGCATGGTGGCCCTCGATCCGCCGACTGTGCGGTACGTTCCCCTGTCGAGCGCGATCGCGCGCATGAAGACCGTGCCGCTGGACAGCGACACGATGCTGACGGCCCGCGAGCTTGGGATCAGCTTCGGCGACTGAGGCTACGGTCGCACGACGCCAACCATCGATGCGCGGTCCTGGGAGGTTCCGTCCCCCAGCTGGCCAGCGTAGTTGGCGCCGCCGCAGAACGCCCATCCCTCGCTGGTCACGCCGCATAGGTGCTCTGCGCCCAGCCCGAGGTTTCGGAAACGAATGCCGGACTCCACGCGGACCGGTCCGTCGGTGGGGCCTTCCCACAACCCGCCGCGGATGGTCCCGCCCCAGCACCAGGCCTCACCCGAGGCGGTCAATCCACAGGCATAGGCAGGAGCGCTCGGCAGAGTGAACGCGCCTCCGGCGCCGTAGACCCTCCTGAGTTCTGGCAGTCCATCGACTTCGACGGGGACGACCTGGTTCGGCAGATTCGGATCGCCCAGCTCACCATTCCGGTTGCTGCCCCAGCACCATGTGGAGCCGCCGGTCGTGATGCCGCACATGAAAGCGTCTCCGCCTCCCAGCGCGCGGAAGGTCAGATCGCCGGCCACCGGCACGGGCGTGAACCGGTTCTGGCTCGAGCCGTCCCCGATCTGTCCCTGATCGTTGCGTCCCCAGCAGTACATCTGACCTGATTCCGCCAGAGCACACGACTGGTAGTAGCCCGCGACGACGGTCGTGAAGGCTACGGGAGAGGCAACGAGAACGGGCTGAAAAGACCGGTTGATCGGATCGCCGCTGCCCAGGTGCCCGGTGACGTTGTCCCCCCAGCACCAGGCGACCCCCGTGTTGGTCAGCGCACAGGAATGATCGTGTCCTGCGCTGACCTCGACCCAGAACTGGCTGCCCGGCAGCGGCAAGGGTTCCACGATGCCACGGGTAACCCAGTCCGCGCCTGCCTGCCCTTCGTCGTTCAGACCCCAGCAGTACACCTGCCCGGAGTTGGTGACCCCACAGGTGTGCCCGGCGCCGGCCTCGATGGCCTCGAACCGGTGCCCGCCGGCGACGCGAACGGGCCGATTGCTCGCCGTCAGGGAACCGTCACCCAGCGTGCCCCAGGTGTTGCCTCCCCAGCAATAAGCCGTGCCTGCCGGCGTCAGGCCGCACGAATGGAAATACCCCGCGGTCAACGACTGGAACTCGATGGCACCGGCGGGGGCTTCAGGTCCGGTGAAGTCATCGCCTCCACAGCCCGCAAGTCCGACCACGCAGGCGGCAACGGCCAGAGCTGACAGGGTTCGACTTTGCGGCGTTTCACGCATCTCGAGTTCTCATTCTCCTTCGGCTCTGGCCTCAGTCACCTCAACGCACCCAAACACCTGCGATTCGGGAAAGATCCGCCGCGGGGTGTTAGGTTCACGCTCATGAAAGGAGCTCTTGCGTCGATGACCGGCGGCGTCGCCGCCGCGTTCGGTTCACTGCTGTGTTGTACCGGACCGCTGGTCCTGGCTTCGGCGGGTATGTCCGGCGCCGCGTTGTCCGGGTTCCTCCCCTACCGTCCGTTCTTCGTCGTCGCGGCGGTCGGACTGCTGTGGCTGGCCTTCAACCTGGTTGAACGGGAAGAGGCAGCGGCCTGCGAACCGGATGCCGCTTGCGCTTCCTCCGCGACGCGTAAGAAGGTCAGAAATCTACTGTGGATTTCGGCAGTGATTTCGTTCGTGTTCCTGTCATCGCCGCTGTGGGCCCGTTTCGTGTTCGAGGGATGATCGAAGCCGTTTTCCTGCCGGGCGGGGTCAAGCACCGCCCGTGGTCATGCTTCCTCGGATCGGGTCGAGTGCCGGTTACGAGAATTTGCCCGTGGAGCCATCGTGGTTCAGATTCCGCGTCCACGAGAAAGCGAGTGCTGGCGTGAAGTCGCCAGCGAACACAACACGGAGATGTGCTGATGAAAAAGTTGTTCGTTTTCCTGGCGTTTCTGCTGGCGGCGAATACCGCCTATGCCCAGGAGCAGTATGTCGAACTCTTGAGGTCCGACATCAAGACACAGAAGATCGCGGTAATGACCGAGGCCATGGCCCTCGATGAGGCGCAATCGGAGCCGTTCTGGCAGATCTATCGCGACTATGACTACGAGCTGTCGCTCATCGTCGACAAGCGTATCGCTCTCATCAAGGATTATGCGGCGAGCTTCAGCACCATGACCGAGGACAAGGCGGCTGACCTTGCCAAGACGAGCTTCAAGGTGGAGAGCAGCCGCAGCAAGCTGCGCGAGAAGTATTACAAGAAGTTCGCCAAGGAGATTTCCCCGCTGGTCGGGGCCCGCTGGCTCATGCTCGAGCGGACGATCAACAATCTCATGGATCTGCAGATCGCGGCCGAAATGCCGCTGATCCAGGAAGGCTGGGAGGCGTCTCCGGCGGCTGAGGGCAGGTAATCCCAGCCGCAGCCATAGGGCCGGAGTTGCAGTCGAGGGGCCGTCCATTGGGCGGCCCCTTTCGCATCAGCCCCGCAGCAGGCTCCGTAATACGAAACCGACGTTGGCGGGTCGCTCGGCGAGCCTCCGCATGTACCACGGGAACCAGTGCGCGCCGTAGCTGATCAGGACTCGCATGCGGTATCCGGTCGCGGCCAGACGCGTCTGCAGGTCTCGTTCGATCCCGTACAGCATCTGGAACTCGTAAGCCTCGCGCGGACACTTCATGTCCGCCGCACGGCGGTTGATTTCGGCGATCATGTGGGCGTCGTGCGTGCCGAACGATGCCTGCGCCGTTCCGTCGCGCGCCGCTTCGAGCAGGATATCCGACAGCCGCAGATAGCTGGCATCGACGTCACCCTTCTTCGGATAGGCGAGACTGGCCGGCTCCTTGTAGGCCCCCTTCACGAGCCGGATCATCGGCGTCATGGGGAGCAGTGCCTCCAGGTCCGCGTCGGCGCGGAACAGGTAGGACTGGAGGCAGATCCCGACGTTGTCGTGCTCCGCCCGAAGCACCCGGTACAGATCGAGCGTCGGGTCACAGTAGGGCGTGGATTCCATGTCCACGGCCACCTTCTGCCCGCGCCGGGCGGCAGCGGAAGCGAGGGCCTGGAGATTACCGGCGGCGATGTCGAAGCCGAGGTCGAGCCCGAGATGAGTCGGTTTGACCGATATGTCCAGGTCGAGACCGGTCGTCGCCGCGCGCTCGAGAAGCGCCGTGAGCTCATCCGCGACGGTCGCGGCCGCTTCCGGGTTGTCGACGTTTTCACCGAGCAGCGTGAGGATCGCGGTGATTCCTCTCTCGGCCAGGGAGGCGGCCGCCCGAAGGGCGTCGTCCATGGATTCGCCGGGCAGGAACCGGGACGTAGCTCGTCGCACGAAGCGCCTTCGGGACAGCTGGTCTGCCAGCCATCGGCTCTCGGATCCCTTGAGAAGCATCGCCCGGGCGAGTCCCATGCGCGCGGCCTCCGGTTATCGGGTGGGCGTGACTTCACCAAGCCTTCACCAATGTGTTCGAGGTGCGGGACGAGAGCAACGCAGTAGCCACCGGATGTGCAGGCCCACGGGGCGTCCCATATGTTCGGGCGTCGAACTGAGGCTGGCCGCACCGAACCGGTTCCAGCACGATCGGAGACCTGATGGCGTCGCGTACCCCGGCAAAGATGGGCATGTGGATGGCCGCCGCCCTGGTGGTCGGGAACATGATCGGTTCGGGCGTATTCCTCCTGCCCGCGTCGCTCGGGTCGTTCGGCGGAATCAGTCTGCTCGCGTGGGGGTTCACCTGCGCGGGCGCCATGCTGCTGGCCCTGGTATTCGCCCGCCTCAGCCGCCTCGTGCCGCGTGCCGGTGGTCCGTATGCCTTCTCGCGAGCCGGCTTCGGTGACTTCGCCGGCTTCCTGGTCGGCTGGGGCTACTGGATCTCCATCTGGGTGGCGAACGCGGCGCTCGCCGTTGCCTTCACGAGCTACCTGTCGTGGTTCTGGCCGGCCCTGGCCACGGATCGGGCCCTGGCTTCGGGTATCGGTATCGGTGCGATCTGGCTGCTGACCTGGGTCAACGTGCGCGGCGTTCGTACGGCCGGTTCGGTCCAGCTAGTGACCACGATCCTCAAGCTGGCTCCGCTGGTGGCCGTAGGGACGCTGGGGTTGCTCTACCTGGAACCGGCGAACTTCCGTCCGTTCAACGCCAGTGGAGAAGGTACATTCCCGGCGATCACGGCGGCCGCGACCTTGACCCTGTGGGCCTTCCTCGGTTTCGAGTCCGCCACCGTGCCGGCGGAGGAGGTCGTGGACCCGGAGCGCACGATTCCGCGTGCCACGATCCTGGGCACCGTCTTCGCCGCCGTGGTCTACGTGCTGGGCACCACTGCCGTGATGGGCGTGATTCCGGCCGCCGAACTCACGGGTTCGAACGCCCCGTTCGCCGATGCGGCGAGCCGGATGTGGGGCGGCTGGACGGCGCCGGCGGTAGCGGCGGGGGCGATGATCTCGGCTTTCGGCGCCCTGAACGGGTGGATACTGCTGCAGGGCCGCATTCCGTGGGCAGCCGCACGCGACGGCATATTCCCGGCTGTCCTGGGTCGTACAGGGAAACACGGCACGCCCGCTTTCGCGCTCGTGTTCTCGAGCGTCCTGGTGACCGGTCTCATGATGCTGAACTCGAGTGAGACCCTCGTGGACCAGTTCACGTTCGTCATCCTGCTGGCTACCCTGACGGCGCTTCTGCCCTACGCGATCTGCGCTCTCGCCGAGATCATGATCTACGCCCGCGATCGCGAGAGATTCGAGGGACGGCGGCTCACCCTAGCCATCGTCACGGCGCTGCTCGGTTTCGCGTACGCCATGTGGGCGATCGCTGGTGCCGGCCAGGAAACCGTCTACTGGGGGCTGATTCTGCTGTTCTCGGGCCTTCCGATGTACGTGTGGGTCGTGTGGCGGCGGGGCTCCCGGTCTTCGTCCGAACCGGATGAGGTGAGTGCATGAGCTCGCTCGGACAGTCCGACATCCGGCCACTGCGCCGCGTTCTTCTGAAGCACGCGCGTGACGCCTTCGTCGATCAGCCGACCCTGGACGCGACCTGGAAGAAGCTCGGTTACACCGCTCGTCCCGACTTCGCGGCCGCCGTCTCGGAGTACGACGCGTTTCTTGCGCTCCTCCAGGACCTGGGTGCAGACGCAATCATGGCCCCTGCCGATCCTGAGACGGGACCCGATTCCATCTACGTGCGGGACGCGAGCGTCGTGTGCGATCGCGGCGCCATCCTGTGCAACATGGGAAAACAGGTCCGGGGCACCGAGCCGACGGCTGCCGAGCGGACGCTGCGTAAAGCAGGCGTGCCGGTCGTCGGGCGAATCTCGGGCTCGGGCAGGGTGGAGGGAGGCGATGTGGCTTGGATCGACCGGCGAAACGTGGCCGTCGGGCTCGGCTACCGCACGAACGCGGAGGGAATCCGACAGCTGCGCGGCTTGCTCGATGGCGAGGTGGACCGCGTGATCCCGGTACCCCTGCCTCACTGGCGCGGGCCGGGTGACGTGTTTCACCTGATGTCGATGTACAGTCCCGTGGACGGGGACCTGGCCGTGGTCTACTCGCCGCTTCTTCCGGTTCCCTTTCGTCAGCACCTTCTGAAGAGCGGGTGCGAACTCGTCGAAGTACCGGACGACGAATTCGAGAGCATGGGCTGCAACGTCCTGGCCGTGGGACCGCGGCGGTGCGTGGCCCTGGAGGGCAACCCGGTCACTCGCAGGCGGCTCGAGGCGGCGGGAGCCGAGGTGCACACGTACAGGGGCCGTGAGATCAGCGCCAAAGGGGGTGGGGGTCCGACCTGTCTCACCCGGCCGATTGCGCGCGACGAATGACGACCATCCGAGAAGGAGCGGTTCGATGAGCGGGAGACGGAGATTGGTGCTCGCGGGCGCGCTGGTCGCGCTTGCCGGGGCGGCCTGCGACGACGGCGCTGGAGATGGCGGCGAGCCGGCAGCCGCGGTCTACAAGGAAGTCCTGGTGGCTCACTTCGTTTCGGACTGCGTGGGAGTCGGGCCGCAGCAGTGCCTGAACGTGCGCGAGAGCGCGGACGCGGACTGGACGATGTGGTACGACCCGATCGAGGGATTCGAGCACGAAGCGGGTTACGAATACCGGTTGATCGTCAGCGAAACGGTCGTCGAAAACCCGCCGGCCGATGCTTCCGCGCTCCGCTGGACACTGATCGAAGTCATCGAGAAGACTCCCGTCGTAGCGGGAGAGGCTGACGCGAATCCGATCCTGCGACCCTGGGCCCTGGAAGCGTTCGGGCCTGCGGCCGACCTCGGGGACGAGGCGACGACGGCGCTCGTTCAGGCGGCGCTGGCGGCGCTCCCCGAAGACAACCCCGTAACTCTCGGCCTGAGAGAAGAAGGTCGCGTCGGGGGATTCAACGGCTGCAACCGGTACTTCGGCAATTTCGTGATCGAGAACGGCCACCAGATCGTCCAGGGGCCGAAGGGCGCCACTCTCATGGCCTGTCCCGATGGCCGGATGGACCTGGAGCAGGCGTTCCTCCGGAACCTGGATTCCGCGACACGAGTCTTCCTGCGCGGTGACGGATTGGAGCTGGAGAACGATGCGGGTGTCTTGATGAGGTTCGCTGCGTGGGACTACGCCGAGTGAGTACCATGCGCGCGTTCGCGGCAGGCCTGACCGTCCTGCTACTGACCGCGGGCTCGGCGCGGGGGCAGGACACCGGGTCGCTGCACGCCGGGATCGATCGCCTTGCCGCCGATGTCATGGAGGACGTCGTCGCCTGGCGGCGCGACATCCACGAGAACCCGGAGCTCGGGAACCGGGAGTTCCGCACGGCGGACATGGTCGCGACTCATCTCCGATCGCTAGGCCTCGACGAGGTACGCATGAACGTGGCGCATACGGGCGTCGTGGGTGTGCTGCGAGGCGGCCGGCCGGGCCGCGTGGTGGGGCTGCGAGCCGACATGGACGCCCTGCCGGTCACCGAACTCGCCGATGTGCCCTTCGCCTCTACCGTCACCGCGGAATACAACGGCCAGGAAGTCGGGGTCATGCACGCCTGCGGGCACGACGCGCATACAGCGGCCCTCATGGGCGCCGCGAGCGTGCTGGCCGGAATGCGCGAGGAGTTGGCGGGGACCGCGGTGTTCCTGTTCCAACCCGCGGAGGAAGGCGCGCCGGCAGGCGAACAGGGCGGAGCCGAACTGATGATCGCCGAGGGGGCAGTCGAGGGGCCGAGGCCAGACGCTTACTTTGGGCTCCACACCTCACCGTTTCCGACCGGGTTGATCGGATGGCGCTCCGGCGGGATCATGGCGAGCGCCGACGAGTTTACGATCACCGTGATCGGCACGCAGACGCACGGCGCGGCGCCGGAAATGGGCGTGGACCCGATCGTCGTGGCCTCGCAGATCGTCCTGGCCCTGCAGACGATCCCGAGCCGCCAGGTGGCTGCCACCGACCCGGTCGTGCTCACGGTGGGGAAGATCCAAGGTGGCGTCCGGTTCAACATCATCCCGGACACGGTGAAACTGGACGGGACGATCCGCACGCACGATCCGGCCGTGCAGGACGACGTGCACGCGCGGATTCGCCGGACGGCTGAGAGCATCGCCGCGGGCGCCGGGGCCACGGCCGAGGTCGAGATACGCCGCCTGTATCCGGTCACGTACAATGACCCGGTCCTGACGGCGTCTTCCCTGGAGAGCCTTCGGCGCGTCGTCGGCGAGGCAGGCCTGATTCAGATCCCGCCGCTCATGGTCGCGGAAGACTTCTCGTTCTTCGCCCGGGAGGCTCCCGGCTTCTATTTCATGCTCGGGGTAAACGCGCCAGGGGTGGCTTCCGGCGAGGCCGCCTCGAACCACTCGCCCTACTTCTATGTAAACGAGGACGCTCTCGCGATCGGGGTCCGGGCCATGGCGACGCTGGCGGTGGACTACCTGGGGCGGGGCAGCGACTGACCGCGGATTCAGGTGCAGAAGTCGAAGGCCTCCGGCGGGTGAGTCAGAGCCTCAGGGGCTGGCAGTGAGAACGTCGCCCGTCCAGCCCTTGAACGCCCACAGCCGGTAGTCGGCCGTCACGCTGACCCCCCGCTTTCGCTGCGCGGGCCCAAGCTCGATCGTCGCCTCGAACCTGCCACCGAGGTCTGCCACGCTTTGGCGGGCCCATCCGTCGTC
>JABDQB010000326.1 GCA_013042495.1 Gemmatimonadota bacterium | reverse complement strand
AACGAGAACAGGGCGATCTCGATGGCGGCGAATACCACGAGGCCGAAGGTGCCCTCCCAGTAGTCCCACTCGTCCATGAAGCCTCTCGAGTAGAAGACGACGTGCAGGAGGCCAATCCCGAGCGCGAGGGCCATCAGGGCCCGCACCGCCTTCCGACGGCGCCAGTGAAACCCCTCCTGCATGAAGGAAATCGCGGGACTAGCCTGGGCCACGGCTGAAGTGATCCCCGCAATGAACAGCAGGAAGAACCAAAGGAATCCAGTGAGGCGGGCCAGGAGTTCCGGGCCGGGCAAGCTCTGGAACACCACGCCCATCGCCACGATTCCGAGGTCGAACGACCCCCCCCTCGCCACCTCCTGAGCTCCGTCGATACCGAAGAACACGACGGCCGCCGGGATGGCGATCGTCCCGCCGAGAACCACTTCCGCGAACTCGTTCGTCGCTCCGGTCGAGAGTCCGGTCAGCGTGATGTCGTCGCGCTCCGACAGGTAGGAAGCGTAGGTGTGGATCGTCCCCATACCGAGCGACAGCGTGAAGAACATCTGTCCGGCCGCCGCGAGCCAGACCCTGGGTTCGGTCAGGCTGCTCCATTCAGGATTCCAGATGAAATTGAGACCTGCCAGCGGCGTCGACTCGGCCGGCGGCAGCGTCAGGACTCTGACCGCCAGGAGGAACGCGAACAGGAACAGGATGGGCATCCCGATCAGGGCCAGCTTCTCGATCCCTCCGCTGATCCCGCGTGACAGGACCCAGCCCAGAAACGCCAGGGTGACCAGGAAGAACAGGAGGGCGATCCAGCCGCCGTGCACTGACGAGTCGAACAGGCTCTGGTACGAGGCCAGGAAACCGCGCATCTGCTCGACCTCATCGAGGCCGAAATACGACCCGGTCAGGCTGAAGAAGCTGAAGCCGAGCATCCACGACACCACGTAGGTGTAATAGATGAAGACGACGAACGGCATGAACAGACCGAGCACACCCGCGTACTTGGCCCACCTCTTTCGGCCATCGGTGAGGGCGTCGAACATCCCCGGTACCGTACCGTGGCCGAAGCGCCCTCCGTACCGGCCGACGCCCCACTCGATCCACATCAGGGGGATGCCGAGCAGAAGGAACGACACGAAGTAGGGGATCATGAACGTGCCGCCGCCGTTCTGGGCGGCCTGCACGGGGAAGCGGAGGAAGTTGCCCAGTCCGACGGCGTTCCCGGCCATGGCCAGGATCAGGCCTATGCGGGTGCCCCAGCGCTCGCGAGGCTGAAGTCCGGTCATTCGCCGATCCCGAACTTCCCGGCGATCTTGGCCCAGGTGGAGCCCAGGTGCACCAGGTAGCTCGAAGCGCGTCCCTCGATCCTCCCACCCGCGAGAGAAGCGAGGAACTCCGCCGGGCCTGAAAAGGCCGGCATGACCACTCGGGCCCGCCCGATCTTGCTCAACAGATGCGCGTCACTCCCGGCCCCGAGCGGAAGACCATGAGCCAGGGCCCAGTTCTGCGCCCGCTGATTCCGGCGGGGGTCGTGAATGCGGGCGTTGAAGCCCTCCACGGCATCGATACAGTCGCGAACACCGTCGAGGAATTCCTCGCTGGTGCCCCGGTGGGAGTCGAACGGATGGGGCACGTAGACCACGCCTCCCTGGCGGCGAATCTCCTCCGCTACTTCCCGAAATGTGCCCCCGCGCGGGATGTGCTCCGTGAGAAACAGGCCGATGAGATCCAGTCCCTCCGCCGTCCGCACTTCCTCGCCGATGATGACGAGGTCCGGATCGATTTCCCGGGCCTCGAACGCTCCCTCGATCTGGTTGTGATCGGTGATCGCGATCCGATCCAGTCCGACCTTGCGCGCCTGCCGAACCACATCCGCGGGCGCACTCAAGCAGTCTGGCGAGGCGCTCGTGTGCGTGTGCAGGTCCACGCGCCATTCGACGACGACCCCTTCGGCCCGTTGCTCGTAGGCGGCGCTGGCCCCGGTCACGGCGTCCCATACCTCGCGCGCTTCGGACTCGAGGCTCGGCAGGTCGTCGTCGTTCCAGATTACGTGGTCCGCCGCGGCTCGTTTCCTCTCCCCGGGCCACTGCGCGGAATCCATGGCGGAGAACTCCTCGGCCGTCAGGCCGCGCGCCTCGCACACTCGCTGGCGACGCACGTCTTCCGGCGCATCGACCACGATCACGGCGTCAAACTCGCGGGGCATGTCTTTCTCGAACAGGAGAGGGATCTCGAGCAACGCCACCCGGGCGCCCTCGGCTCGCGCCTGGTCCAGGAGGGCGGCACGCATCCGGTCGACGGCCGGGTGAATGATCGCCTCGAGTCGGCGCAGCGCGTGGTCGTCCTCGAAGACCACTCCGCGCAGCGCTGCCCGGTCCAGAGTTCCGTCCGCGCGTATCATCGCGGCGCCGAAAGTCTCACGAATGGCTTCGAGGCCCGGTTGGCCGGGTTCCACGACGCGGCGCGCAAGTACGTCGGCGTCCACCCGGTGCGCTCCCCACGACTCGAACAGGTCACCGACCGTGCTCTTGCCAGCTCCCATGGTACCCGTGAGGCCGATCCGGATCACGAAGGTTCCTCCTGATCGGGCGTGTCCCCGATCAGGGACTCGGGCGACAGGCCCCCGACCTTGAGAGCCACCGCGAACTGGTCGAACACGTCCGCGATCATCCGGTCCGCGTCGGCGTCCGCCACGCCGGCGAGGTCGATTCGCGCCCCCGCCATCTCGCCATGGCCGCCGGCCGATCCCCGATCGCCCACCACTCCCTGGACCAGTTCGCCGGCGTGCGCGTCCGAACGGTGCGCCCTCACCGAGATCAGGAGGCTCTCCTTGTACAGCCCGGCTGCGATGACCCAGTCCACCCCGTGCACCCTGAGAAACAGGTCTGCCAGCTGCGCCACCAGGTCCGGGTACTCCAGGGTACCGAGGGGCACGAAAACGACATCGCCCCGGCTCCAGGCCCTCTCCAGCCCCTCGTGGATCGACCGGTACACGCCCCGAGGAACGCGTGCGTGCCGGATACGTGAGATCGCCGCCGGGTCGGTCCGCGGATACAGGAAGATGCTCGCCGCGACATCCGCCTCGGACGCTTCGCGACCCAGGTCCATGGTCTCCGACTGAATGCCGTAGAAGAGGGCCGTGGCAAGCTTCCGGTGGGCTCGAGACGCGCCGCCCTCAGGTACTCCACGATCATCGAGGCCGAAGCGCCGTAATCCGGCCGAATGTCTATGAACGCCGCCGGCTCGTCGTTTCCTTCTCTCAGGGGATGGTGATCCAGGACGATCGTGGCCGCCCGGCCCGGAGGCAGCGAGTTGTTGCCAGCCCCGGGCTGCGTGTCCACGAGCGCAACCGCCGTGTCCGAAGCGATATTCACCGTCTCGATTCGCTCGAACGGAACGCCCAGTTCCTCCATCAGGGAGCGGTTTTCGGCTCGACCGATGATCCCGCCGAAGGCGACGGTAACGGGCACTCCCGAGATGCGTTCGATGAGGAATCCGAGACCCGCGGCTGACGCGATTGCGTCAGGGTCCGGGTTGTCGTGGGTCAATACGAGCGCGCTCTCGGCTCCCCCCAGGACCCAGCGCAGCTTCGAGAGCTGTTCCGTGACCTCGGCCTTGGGGCGGGGAGGATTCTTCGGCCCCGCCTGCTCGTCCGCGCCATCCTCCGCGTCGCCATTCGTGGGCTGTTCTTCGGGAGGTAGCATCAGTCCGAACCATCCCCGTGCGGATACGCATGCCGGCAATTCGTCCTCATCACCAGCCTCCGGTCGCGTGACGACCGACGAACGGATTCGACTCGGCCTCCGCCCCG
>JABDQB010000323.1 GCA_013042495.1 Gemmatimonadota bacterium | reverse complement strand
CCACCCTCCGTAGCCGTGACGAGATCGGCCGGGAGACCGCTGAGCATAGCTCGAAGCACAGACGGCGTACGCTCCAGCGTGGCGAGGATGGCTTCCGTCATCAACTCACGCGTCGTACGGACACCCGCAGGAAGTGCCGCAGGCCGGACCGGAGTCCGATCCTGGCGAACCACCCGTCATCGGCACGGGAGCGCCCATCAGCTTCCGCAGCGGAGCGTCAGCCGGGGCGTTACCGGTCTCGATTCCAGCCAGCTCGCACAGCTCGCCCCAGGTCTTCACCGAGTCGGACATGCCGTGCCGCACCTCGACCGTTCGGTCGTTCGCCTCGCAGTAGTAGTCGTATAGTGCCACGAATCACTCCTTCTATTCGTCCTGGCGGGCTGCAACGATCCGAACCCGCGCATCATTCACACAACCATTATACGCCGCAGGTTCCACCTGGCGGCAGGCCGCCGCGCTCGACTCAGCAGCCGCCGGCTTTCTTCTTGTTCGCGCCGTCACTCCGGGTGCACCCACTCGCACACCGTATCCATCAGCTGGTGCGCCACCGGCTCCACCAGTTCCAGGTGGACCTCGGTGCCACGGCGCCGCGCGGTCACCAGGCCTCCCGAGCGCAGGGCGCCGACGTGGCGAGCGACGGTCGACTGCGGCCAGCCGAGTTTCTCGATCAGGTCCCGTTGCGTCGTGTAGCGGCCCGATCCGAGAAGACACGCGACCCGGAGGCGGCCGGGATGGGAAAGCGACTTGAAGATCAGCGCTGCTCGTTCGAGATCCTGTGGGTCGGTCATCATGCGTCTCACCCGTTTCGCTGATTCAGGATCGGAGTCTGTGCCGCGCAAGAAGCCGCCCGGCCTGTGTCCAGCCGAACGGCAAACACTCGTGACAGATTTCACAAGAAGAAGATGCAAATAGCCGGATAAGCGACAATCGTACTTTCGTACCTGAGGAAGACGGGATCTTCCTCCAACGAGGCGCTCAGTCTCTGCGCGTGTGCCGGACGGCGTACTCGTAAGTGCCGGAAAGCGCGCGTTCGGCCATCGACTGCACCTGCCGGTTGACCCAGCCGGCCGCGGCGTCCCAGGCGTGCGACCACGCAAGGAACAGCGGTCGGAACACGGCGAGGCTGAACAGGAAGCTCAGGGTCAGGACGAACAGGATCGGAATCGCCCACGCGGCGACGATCAGCGGGATGCCGATGAGCTGGAGCATGCCTACCTCCTTGGGCGGGTCATCCCAATGTAATTCCCTACCCCGGAAGCGCGTGATGGATTCGTCACGCGCTTCGGGGTCGGAGCAGAGCTACCGGTCACCCCCGAACTGGTCGATGACGCTCGGGTCGAGGGCGTCGGGGTGCACCATGTACGCCAGCACGCGCATCGCCATCCAGTCGCCGCGGATCCATACGTAACCGCGTCGGCCCGAACTGGTGCCGTGCGAGTTCTTGATCAGATACCAGTCCACTCCGTCCACCACCCTGTGGTCCACGGCCAGTACCAGGTGATCATCCGTAGTTCGGCCTTCGGCGAAGTCCGCCTGCCGCGTGTCCTGGTCGATCGCCGCTTCGCCAAGCTGATCGGGATGGATGACCGCGATTCCGGCGCCGTTCCAGGACGCCCCCTTGTCCCCCCAGTCCGTATCGATCACCACCGGATAACCGGCGTCGAGAGCCCGGTTGATCGTCTGCATGTAGTCTTCGAGCGGGAGGTTGAAGTAGCCATCGTAGTCCCACCAGTTGTCGGGGACGTCCAGCTCGCCGCGCCCGTAGAAGGGGATATCCGTGTAGGACGTGATCTCCCAGTAGCCGGCCGGATCGAGCCCCAGGTATTCGGTCGCGTACTCGACGGGAGTCATCGTCTTCCCGGCCACCGCGATGGTCTCCGGCGGGGGCGCGAGGTGACGATCGAGGACCTCGCGGATCTCGGCCACCACCACGTCTTCCGTCCAGTCGCCCGATTCCTCGTGGGCCTTCAGCACCGCGTTCAGGTCCTTGCGCATTGCTCCATAGTCCTCGACCACCGCGAAATCGGACTCCGGAACGATGCCGTACTCTTCGACCAGCCACGTCACGTCGTGGCTCAGTCCGCCATCGGTGAAGCGAGCGTTCTCGCCCTTTCGGCGCGCGTATTCGCGGGCTTTCTCGACGTACGCCCAGTAGACGACGTAGTACTCGGAGAGGTCGAGGTCTTGCTTCGCCTCATCGAGAGCGGCCACGACACCCTCGTTGGTCCGCAGGACTTCGGACTCGAGGAATGCCACGGTCGAGAAGCTCCAGCAGCTGCCGCCTCGCTGTCTCTTGATCGGCGTGTGCTCGATGTCCGTGCCGAGCCAGTTCGGGGCCTGGATTTCGTCGAAGAAGGCCTGGCGCTCGTCGACCTCGGCCTCCGACTGGGCTGACAGAAGGGTCGGCGTAACGATGACCGCGACCGCGAGGGCCGCGAGGAATCGCACTGGGTGTCGCATGAGTCCGCTCCCGGATCACTGGGTGTCGCGGCCTCCGAATCGAGGCGCTCCAATCCGGATTAAATGGGCAAGAGTCGTGCGGCTGGCGCCGAGCCTTCGAGCCTCGCACTGGCAATCGGGGGAGAGCGGTGCCAGACGGTTGTTACGAATGGACTTGCGCAGATGCCGGTCCGTGGACCGGAGGATGGAATGACCGGTGCAACCGCCGACCCCCGGGACAGCCGCGGCGCCATGTTGTCGACGACAGGCAGCCCGGGGGTGACAGGGTGTCACATCGTACCAGCGGTCATCCAGAACCTCACTTCGAGTCGTCGAGCCTGACCCGGGTCCGCGAGTCGGATGTCACGATCTCGATCTCCCGTCCGGGCTCGATGATGTTCACGACCACCGATCCCGCTCCCCTCACTTCCACGCTGGTCTCTCCGATCAGACCCGAATACCGGAGCTTCGCCGATGCGTAGTCTTCCGCAAGGCGGCTGTACGCCGTCGGCGCCTCTCCCGCGGTCGGCGTAGGGGGTGGCATTCCTGGCCTGCGGGCGGCCGTCGCGGTCGTGGTCCTCGTCTCGCCGCCACGCCGATACGTCCACCGCACTGTCTCTCCGGGCTCGACCGAGCCGAATCGCCGGCCACCGTCGCGACTGAGCAAGGGCTCGCCGTCGATCTCCAGCAGAATGTCGCCGCGTCTCAGACCGGCCGCCTCCGCGGGACTTCCATCCTCGACAGAGCTGATCTCCGGCGGGGCACTGAACTCCCACTCTGAGACTCCGGTGTCCTCTTCGACGCTCCACCGGCAGTTCGTGCATTGAATCCCGAAACCGAACCACCCGGAGGGAAGCAGCGTGTACGTCGGCCTGGGC
>JABDQB010000319.1 GCA_013042495.1 Gemmatimonadota bacterium | reverse complement strand
CCCCAGGTGAGGACGGCGTCGGGTTGCACCTCGGCGATGACGCGGGCCACCCGGGCCGCGGCCTCGGGGGTCGCGTGCACGCCGGTATCTGGAAAATCGAGGAATCGGGTCTCCACGCCGAGTATCTCGCCGGCGATGCGCCCATGCTCCGTGCGGCGCCGGATGATTTCCTCCGTGGGAATCGGACCCAGGGCTTCGGTCATTTCGCCGCGCGTGAGCCACACGAGGACGACCCGGTCGCCACGTTCCACCTGGGCGCGCATGGCCGCGACCATGCCCACCTCGTCATCGGGGTGGGCCAGGGCCACGAGAAGAGTCTGCGGGGCTCGGTTCTGTTCCGGCTCCGTCACCAGGCGGCGCTCGCCATCAAGTCAGCGCAGGAAGGTGAGCCGCACGCCCGCGTTGACCGGAATCACCCAGCCGGTGTTGAAGGCCGTGATGCCGGCGTCGGGATCCGCGAATACGGGGGTGTCGGCGGCATCCATCAGGATGAAGTAGGCCGTCCCGTTCACGAAGATGTTGATCCACGGCTTCAGCTGGTACCCGACCTTCGCTCCGCCCTGGAACGCCGGATACGAGTGGTCGAATCCGTTCGCCGGATGGCCCGGATCGTACGTGTCATCGACCTTCATGCTCATCATGCCAGCACCGAGGTTGGCCATGAACGTTAAGGGTACGGTCTGGTACTTCGGCCCGTTGAAGTTCACCTCGAAACTGCCGCCGAAGAACATCAGGTCCATCGGGGGCGACAGCAGCACACCGAAGGCATCCTCGCCCTTGTTCAGGCCCATGTAGTCGAAGTCGGCCCGGATTCCCCAATTCGGATGGAAATTCCACAGCAGGCTGGCTCCCGCTGTTCCACCGATGTCCGTGATCTTGTTCATGTCGCCTGCGGGGATCACGACACCGCCGCGCAAATCGACCGAGACTTTGCCCGTCGCTGGCTGTGACATCCCTGTGGCGGGAATGGCGAACAAGGCCAGGACTGCGAGAAGCACACCGTACTTCGTGGCGTTATGCAACGTTTCCTCCTTCGTTGGCGGGCCGTTTCAGCCGCCTTCCAGGCCACGACATGTGCCGAATCCGTGCACACTTCCGCCGCAGCCGGCGTGATCAAAACCGGAACAGAACCACTCTCACGTGTGCAGAAACCTTGCCACGCCCCCGCGGCGCACCACCGCACCTCATTCGTCGCCCGGGACTCCCTCGCCGATCACTCGCTTGACCAGGCTTCCAGCCGCTATGACGTGCCCCTCGTCCCAGCCGTTGATGCGCCGCACGGTCTCGAGCGACACCGTCGACGGAAATCGCTGAAAGAACCGCTCGGCGGTCATCTCAGCCGGCACCTGGATGATCTCGAGGTGCTTCGGCTCGAGATTGATCCACCTCTCCTCGTTCATCGGCGCGAAGCTCTCGAGGGCCTGCTCGAAGGTCACCGCGTACGTACCCATCCGCTCCGTCGGCGTGTAGCCCATGAAGCGGAACACCAGTTCGCCATGCCTCACGAACAGGGCCTGGCCGTCCAGGGTCCCCTGCTGCGTGGTCACCCGGAACGTGCCCTGCACCGCCCGCAGCCCGTTGACCGTTCGACTCCGGGCGCTCAGTCGCTCGATTCCCTGCTGGTCGAAGAATGCGTCGGCCGCTTCCTCCGGCGTGTCGCCCTCCCCGAGGGTCAGCTGCATCACGGCGTCGCCCTCCGGTGACTGGGCCAGGACGGAAGTGGGAGCGTTCTGTGTATCCCACCCCTCCGGGAACCGGAACTGCAGCCGAAGGTCCGGGTGGACGAAGCGGCCCTCGACGAAGAACCCCTGCGCGGGATCCTTGCCGAACATCATGCCGTCGATGTGCCGCAGGTATTCTCCCCGCCGGACCACCCCGCCCTCGATCTGCGACGAGGCGATCCGCTGCTCGGCGGCCAGCACCCGGTTGCCCGGATCGGGATGCGTGGATTGCCATTCGGGCACGGTTCCACCGGAAGCGTCGCGCTGACGCTCCAGGATCTCGAACATGTCGACGGCCCCCTGTGGATCATAGCCCAGCCGCGTCATGTATCGAAAACCCAGTTGGTCCGATTGGCTTTCGTCATCGCGTCCGAACTTCAGGAACAGGATCCCGAGACCTCCGCCCAGCACGTCCCCGAAAGGACGGAGCTCCGGCACCAGGACGACCGACGCGACCAGCCCGATCTGCATCAACTGGGCGCGGCTGATCTGCTCGACGCTGTGGCGGGCCGTGATGTGCCCGATCTCGTGTCCGAGGACCGAAGCCATCTCGGCCTCGGTGTTGAAATGCGCCATGATTCCGCGCGCCAGGTACACCGGACCGCCGGGCAGGGCAAACGCGTTGATGACCGGATCGTCGACCACCTTGAACGTCCACGGCAACTCGGGCCGCTCAGAGACGGCCGCCATGGCCTGGCCCACCGAGTCCACGTAAGCCTGCAGCGCCGGCCCGTCATACAGCCCCATGCCCGCGTCCACCTGCGCCATGGCTTGCTGGCCGATGTCGATTTCCTGTCCCTCGCTCACCAGCGAGAACATCCGTCCGCCGGTCGCCGGGTTCACGGCGCACGCGCCCAGCGAGAGCAGGAGAGCCGCGCCTGACAGGCGGGCCCGGCGGAAATGCGATATGTAAGTTTTCATGGTCAATCCGTGCGACAGTTCCGGGGTTCACTCCCGGACAAGATATGTGATTGTGGCGCGTGCACCACACCATGGCGCCGATGCCGGTTTATCGCGACATGAACCTTACGACACCGGGCGCGTTCAGGTAGCATAGAAGCGACCGCGTGGCTGACGGCGCGCATCCGAAAAGGAGATGGTCCATGTCCGAGGGATCCGGGGTCGCAAGCAATCGCGAGACGAAAGCCCGCCGACCCGAGCCGGTTGCCCGGTGGAGCGATCTTCGGGATCGGGAGCCGGCGTATGCGCTGGTCGAGGACGTGGATCTTGTCGTAATTCGGTTCGACAAACGGGTGTCGGTGCTCTACGGGCGCTGCCTGCACCGTGGAGCGCTCCTCTCGGACGGTCACGTCGAAGGAGACAACCTGATCTGCGGGGTCCACCTCTGGGACTACCGGGTCGACTCCGGGATCAGCGCGTACGCGAACGACGAAGCGCTTCATCGGTTCGAGGCCTGGATCGATCGCGCCGAGGACGCTGTCTTCGTGGACGCCGGCGACGTGGCGGAGTGGGCCGAGGAGAATCCGCAGCCGTACCGCAGGGACCAGTATCTAGGCCTATACCAGGACATCCACGGCAC
>JABDQB010000312.1 GCA_013042495.1 Gemmatimonadota bacterium | reverse complement strand
GCCCAGTCCACGCCCTCGTGCTCGACAATATAGGAACTGCCCAGATTGCTCGTCATGATGAGAACGGCGTTTCGGAAGTCTACCGTGCGCCCCTGGCCATCGGTGAGACGTCCATCGTCCAGTATCTGAAGCAGGACGTTGAACACTTCGGGATGCGCCTTCTCGATTTCATCGAACAAAACCACTGTGTAGGGTCGACGACGGACGGACTCCGTCAACTGGCCACCCTCCTCGTATCCGACGTAACCCGGAGGAGCGCCGATGAGACGCGACACGGCATGCCGCTCCATGTACTCGGACATGTCGATTCGGACCATAGCCTCGTCGTCGTCGAACAGGAACTGGGCCAGGGCCCGGGCGGTCTCCGTCTTTCCGACTCCGGTCGGCCCGAGAAATATGAAGCTTCCCACCGGACGGTCTGGATCCTGCAGCCCCGCGCGGCTCCTTCGCACCGCATTGGAAACCGCGGTGATGGCCTCGCTTTGATTGACGACGCGTTCGTGCAGGTGGTCCTCGAGATGCGTGAGACGGTCTTGTTCCGTCTCCAGCATCCGGGTGACCGGAATTCCCGTCCACGAGGCCACCACCTCCGCAATGTCTTCCGGATCGACCTCCTCATTCAAGAAGCTTCCCTCCGCCTGCATGCGCGTGAGCTCCGCCTCGGCCTCCGCAAGGCTACCCCGCAGGCGTGGCACCTCGCCGTACGTGATCTCAGCGACGCGCTGCAGGTCGCCAGCCCGGGTGGCCTGTTCGGCCTCCACGGACGTTTCCTCCAACTGCCTCTTGATGTCCCGCACTCGCTCAATTGCTTCCTTCTCGAGTCCCCACCGGGCTTTCAGGCCCGCGAGATTCTCACGCACTTCGGCGAGTTCCGTCTCGAGAGCGGACAACCGCTCGGTGCTCCGCGCGTCCGGTTCATCCTTCAGCGCTTCCCGCTCGATCTCCAGCTGCGTCGCCCGGCGCTCCCGAACGTCGATCTCCTCGGGCATCGAGTCGATCTCGATTCGCAGTCGCGAGGCAGCCTCATCCATTAGATCGATGGCCTTGTCCGGCAAGAAGCGGTCGCCGATGTACCGGTCGGAAAGTCGCGCAGCCGCCACGAGGGCCGGATCCGTGATCCGTACTCCGTGGTGCACCTCGTACTTCTCTTTCAGACCGCGCAGAATTCCCACCGTTTCTGAGAGACTCGGCTCCCCGACCAAGACAGGCTGGAACCGGCGCTCAAGGGCTGGGTCCTTCTCGATGTGCTTTCGATATTCGTCGAGAGTCGTCGCCCCGATCATCCTGAGATCTCCCCGGGCCAAGGGAGGCTTCAGCATGTTGCCAGCGTCTACCGCTCCTTCGGCCGCGCCCGCCCCCACGATCGTGTGAAGCTCGTCCAGAAAGACGATGTACTTGCCCTTCGCTTCGGTGATTTCTTTGAGGGCCGCCTTCAGGCGTTCCTCGAACTCGCCGCGGTACTTGGCGCCCGCCAACATCGCCGCGATATCCAGCTCGATCAGGCTCTTGTCCCGCAGGCTCTCCGGCACGTCTCCCGCAACGATTCGCTGCGCCAACCCTTCCGCTAGCGCGGTCTTGCCCACCCCCGGCTCGCCGATCAGCACAGGGTTGTTCTTCTTGCGCCGCGAGAGGACCTGCATGACACGACGGATCTCGGCGTCGCGCCCGATCACCGGATCGAGCTGTCCGTTGCGCGCACGCTCCGTCAAGTCGACCCCGAAGCGCTCGAGCGCCCGGTACTTCCCCTCGGCCTCCCGGTCCGTGACCTGGTGGGGTCCCCGAACCGTGGCGAGCGCCTCCCGAAGTTGCTCCTGGGTCGCCCCGGCATCTGCCAGGATCTCCCGGGTGCTGCTCCCATGCTTGCCAGCCAGCGCGACCAGCAGGTGCTCGGTGGACACGTAGAGGTCACTCAGTTGACGGGCCTCGGCGTCCGCGTCGTCCAGAATGCGGCTCAGCTCACGGCTGGCCGCCGGTGTCGCCCCCGTCTGCCGGGGAAGACGCGACATTCTCTCTACTGCCGCCGACCGGATGCGAACTGGATCCGCTCCCACCTTTCGGAGGACCGGGTCTACGACTCCCTCTTCCTCGTCGAGCAGGGCCCCGAGCAGGTGCAGGTCCTCCACCGCCGGATTCCCTTCCACTCTGGCCATCTCTGCTGCGCTCTGCAGGGCCTGCCCGGCCCTTACGGTCAGTCTGTCCGCTGGTATCATCTATTCTTTACCCCCTGCTGTTCTCCTGATGCGGTCCGATTCCTTTCGGGCTGCCCTCCAGGGTGTGCGGGACCTCCCCGGGCAAGGTCGACCCCACCCTCCGACGCGCTCAAGGGGCAAGAGCCATGCCCTCTGGAGAGCCCGAATCAGCCTGAAAACCAGCCATACAGGCTGGCGAGGCCCAGTCCTCGCGAAGCGTTCTGCCGATTCGGCAGTCATCAACGGAGGCGCGGCCCGTACACCAGGGCATTGGTGAACAACACGAAGTTCGCAGGCCACATTAGACGAAACAGTGGATCATCTGCAAACATAATGACTTTGCCGTCCCCTACGCGTGCTACCGATAACCAGGAGGACTGCGAAATCTCAGCCAGCTTCGAGTCGCTCACGGCGCCGCTGACCGCTTGCACCGACTCAGCGAACGATGCGACCGTCACGTGATCGTCGGACGGCTCGAGACCGAGATCCGTCAAGTGAAGCGCGAAGCTCGACGACGCTTCGTTCGCCAGGCCCGTGCCCCAGGCCAGCGGGTGATCCTCATCGAGGGTGAGCGGCAGAATCACTCCCGTGACCGCATCGTCCCAGGCGTCGGAGCGCCGCTGGCGGGTGGTTCGGAGGCCGAGTCGCCGAC
>JABDQB010000301.1 GCA_013042495.1 Gemmatimonadota bacterium | reverse complement strand
ACCCATGACTTCATCACGACTACCTCCGGAACGGGTTGCTTCTCAATATACGGCCGGGCACGAAGTTGAGCCTGCGGACCTCCGGGGAGTGAGCCGATGGGCCAAGGGGCCCCGTTCGGCGGCGCAGTCGGAGCTTGAGTATTCGAGGCGACCACCCGCCCTGATGTGACTCCCGGTACCCGTGGCTTGTCGGAGGTTTCAACTTACCCATGTCCCTTGCCTCGGCGAGACCGAAGCGGAGCGATATCCAACAACGGAGGAAACGGAACAGTGGAGAACCTGAATCTGGAAGCCGTAGCTCAGCAGCTGAGCTCATTGCTGTCCGCGTACGGACTCAAGGTGATCGGCGCCATCGTCGTACTGGTCGTCGGACGTGCCGTCGCCGGCTGGCTGCGGCGCATGACGGTCCGCGGCATGCAGCGCGCCGACCTCGACGCCAGCCTCATTCCGTTCATCGCCGGCCTGGTGTACGCGCTGGCCATGGTGTTCGTGCTCGTGGCCGTGCTCGGGCTGTTCGGCATACCGACCGCCTCGTTCATCGCGGTCCTCGGTGCGGCGGGTCTCGCCGTGGGGCTGGCCCTCCAGGGCACCCTGTCCAACTTCGCGGCCGGGGTGATGCTGCTGATCTTCCGGCCCTTCCGGGTCGGTGACCTGGTCGAGGTGGCGGGCACGCTGGGCACGGTGAAGCAGATCGGGATCTTCGCCACCCACATCGACACCCTAAACAACGTCCGCGTGATTCTGTCGAACACCACCGTGTACGGCGACAAGATCTCCAACTACACGGCGAACGAGATCCGGCGGGTGGATCTGAAGGTCGGAGTCAGCTACGGCGACGACCTCGAGACGGCCAAGAGGGTGATCCACGAGATCCTGTCGGCTCACGACAAGGTGCTCGCCGACCCCGCACCGCAGGTCGAAGTCGTCGAAATGGGCGACTCGTCGGTCAACATGGTGGTCCGCCCGTGGTGCGCCACCGCGGACTACTGGCGCGTCCACTTCGACGTGACCCAGAGCTGCAAGGAGCAGCTGGAAGCCGCGGGCTGCAGCATCCCGTTCCCGCAGCGCGATGTCCACCTCTTCCAGGAGGCCGGGGCAGCCTAGGGGGATCCGAAGGGCTGTTTGGACGCGTAGGTCCAAACAGCCCGCCTTGCCCGCCGGCCCACCGGGCGGCGATCTTCGCCCCATGTCAGAACCCAGCGTGATGGCGGTATACGGCGGCGTGGCGTTCGTCATCCTGCAGGTGGCCGACATCGCGATTCTTGGCGGCCCCTATGGAGTCTGAGATCACCGTAGGGGACGTCACCGTCGAGGTCGTCCGAAAGAAGGTCAAGAACCTCAACCTGACCGTGCATCCCCCGCACGGCCACGTGCGTATCTCGGCCCCGAGGCGCGTAAGCATGAAAGCCATCCGCGCGTTCGCCATCTCCAAGCTCGACTGGATCGAGAAGCACCAGGTCCGGATACGGGAGCAGGCGCTCAAGGCGCCTCCTGAGCCGACGCCCGAATGCGAATACATCGATGGTGAGACGCATCACGTGTGGGGGAAGCCCTATCGGCTGGCGCTCTTCGAGAGGGACCGGCCGCCGTCCGTCCGCCTGAATGGCGACCACATGCACCTGCAGGTGCGGCCCCGGACGAGCCGGGACAACCGGCAGGCCGTCGTCGAAGACTGGTACCGGGAGCAGATCCGCAGCGCCGTCCCCCCGCTGCTTGCCGTCTGGGATCCGCGGCTCGGAGTGAAGCTGGAGCGGTTCTACGTTCGCCGGATGAAGACGAGGTGGGGGACCTGCAACCCGAGGGCTCGCACGATTCGTCTCAATACCGAACTGGCCGCGAAACCGCCCGAGCTGCTGGAGTACATCGTGGTGCACGAGCTGGTCCACCTGCTGGAGCCCACCCACAACGCTCGCTTCTACTCGCTGATGGATGGGTACATGCCCGATTGGAAGGTGCACCGGGCTGCGCTGAACCGGGCAACCGCCAGGGGAGAGGAGCGGAGCTGCTGAGAGACGGCGGATCGCCGGGTTGATCCCCGCGGTCGGGCGACTCAGACTACGAGGGAGACTCCGACGCGGGACGCCGCGCGGGCGAGGCCGCGGTCGAGCG
>JABDQB010000299.1 GCA_013042495.1 Gemmatimonadota bacterium | reverse complement strand
CTGGTACGACGGTTCACTTCACGCCCGATCACGAGATCTTCACGGAGTTGCTGTACAGCTGGGACACCCTGGCGAACCGCCTGCGGGAACTCGCCTACCTGAACGCGGGAGTCAGCATCTCCCTGCGCGACGAGCGGCAGGCGGACAGCGAGGAGATCCGAGACGAGCGATTCTACTACGAGGGCGGCATCGTTCAGTACGTGGAGTACCTGCGTGGCAGCAAGACGCCGTTGCACGACGAGGTCGTGTATCTCAAGGGTGCCCAGGAGGGAACCGAGATCGAGCTCGCCATGCAGTATACGGACGGGTACAACGAGGACACGTTCACGTTCGTGAACAACATCAACACGCACGAGGGGGGTACGCACCTTTCCGGCTTCAAGGCGGCGATGACGCGCACGATCAACGCCTATGGGAGCAAGAATGCCAAGAAGGACGCGCCGAGTCTGTCCGGCGATGACGTACGAGAGGGCCTGGTGGCCGTGCTCTCGGTGAAGGTCCTCGAACCCCAGTTCGAAGGACAGACCAAGACGAAGCTCGGGAACAGCGAGGTCCGCGGCATCGTCGAGAGCCTGGTGAACGACAAGCTGGGTACGTGGCTGGACGAGAATCCGTCCTCCGCCCGCCGGATCATCGAAAAGGCCGTGCAGGCGGCGCGGGCCAGGGAAGCCGCACGCAAGGCGCGCGACCTGACACGCAAGAAATCGGCCCTTGAAACCGGCATCCTGCCGGGCAAGCTGGCCGATTGCTCCAGTCGGAACGCGTCGCTGTCCGAGCTATACCTGGTGGAGGGGGACAGCGCCGGCGGCTCGGCCAAGCAGGGAAGAGACCGGGAATTTCAGGCGATCCTGCCCCTCAAGGGCAAGATCCTGAACGTCGAGCGGGCCCGAATCGACAAGATCCTCTCCAACGACGAGATCCGCGCGATCATCACGGCGATCGGATCCGGCATCGGTGAAGAGTTCACGCTCGAATCCGCCCGGTATCACAAGATCGTCATCATGACGGACGCGGACGTGGACGGCGCACATATCCGGACGCTTCTCCTCACGTTCTTCTTCCGGCAGATGCAGGAGTTGATCGAGGCCGGCTACGTCTACATCGCGCAGCCGCCGCTGTATCGCGTATATCGCGGCAAGAAGGAGCTGTACTGCTATAACGAGGACGAGCGCGTCCGGGCCGTCAAGGAGTTTTCCAACGGCAAGGGGAAGGCCTCGGCGAACATCCAGCGCTACAAGGGACTCGGTGAGATGAACCCCGAGCAGCTCTGGGAGACCACCATGAACCCGGAGCACCGGACGCTGCTGCAGGTCACGATCGATGAAGCGACGGAGGCGTCGCTCCTGTTCGAGCGCTTGATGGGTGGCGACGTGGAGCCGCGGCGCAAATTCATCGAGGAGAACGCGAAGTTCGTCCGAAATCTGGACGTGTAGCAGAGGACCAGGCATGGAAACCAAGCGCACGGTCGTTCCGGCGGCGGAGGAGATTCTCGGCGGCTACTTTCCGGTGCTCGACCACGGATTCGTGTCCCTGATCGACTACATGGGTACCGACGAGAGCATCGAGCAGGCGGCGCGCGTCAGCTACGGCTTCGGTACGCGGAAGACAAGCCAGACCCGCGGCCTCGTGCGCTATCTGCGCCGACACCGGCACACGACTCCGTCAGAGATGGTGGAGCTCAAGTTCCATTGCGCGATGCCGATGTTCGTGGCGCGGCAATGGATCCGGCATCGCACGGTCTCGGTCAACGAGTACAGCGCTCGCTACAGCCTCATGCCGCTGTTGTTCTACAAGCCCGACTACGAGGACTTCGCCATCCAGAGCGCCTCCAACCGGCAGGGGAGAGAAGGACAGGCCGCTCCCCGGGATGTCTACCGGGAAGCCGTCCGCCGGTGGGAGGAATTGCGGAGTCTTTCGAGTGACGCTTACGGTTGGTTGGTCGAGGAGGACGTCGCCCGGGAGCTGGCGCGGATCGACCTGCCCCTGTCGACCTATACCCAGTGGTATTGGAAGATAGATCTTCACAACCTGTTCCATTTTCTCAGCCTGAGGGCTGACTCACACGCCCAATGGGAGATCCAGGAATTCGCCCGGGTCATGGCCGGCATGATGAAACGGGTGGCCCCGCTGAGCTATGAGGCCTGGATGGACTATGAATTCGCCGGTAAGCACATGAGTTACGGTGAGTTGCAGACCCTCCGCGGTCTCATCGATGCCGGCGGCGGCCAGCTCCGGGCGCGTGACGGCGTGTCCTTCGATCTCGAGGCCCTGAAGACGGTCGGCCTCTCCAAGCGCGAAGCGCTCGAATTGATCGAGAAGCTAGGGCCTGCGGAGCGCCCTGACTTCGAACTCGACCTCTCGCGGATGCAGTCTCCTGACTTCTTCCAGTCGCGCATGCAGGCAGCCGTTCCGGGCGACTTCGAGTAGCCGGATTCGCCGTTGGGCTCCTGAAGGAAGAGACCCCGGCCGGGTTTGCGGCACTTTTGCCCGAGTTTCCCGTAGTAGAGTGTGTCGCGGGGCACGGAGGTGTTTCGGCGGCACTCCGACGGAAGCGGGTGCTCCAGCATCCGGTTCGTGATGGTGTGCGGTGCGGAGTTGGACAGGAGGCAACGGCATGCGGGAAGGGACATCCGTGATCAGGATGGGCGCGGCTCTCATGATGCTGGGGGCCAGCGCTCCCTGCGCTCTGGCCTCGATACCGCAGCAGGTCGTCCCGGTGGAGAGCCGCACAGATCCGGGGGCGCTGAACGCGCTGGCCGAGTCCGGTGGTCTCAAGGCCACCGGCGCTTTCCCATTCGACTATCAGTACCTGGCGTTCTATGGAGGTTCCCCCGAAATCGTCGCCCTGTGGGCGGCCGCCAGCGTCGAGGCGGGTCGCATCCGGGGAGTGTTCGATGGGGGCTGGCGTTACTCGCTTTCCCTTCGCCTCGAGCTCTTCGAGAACGATTCCCTCGTGGTCGCGAAGACACGCCGAACGGACTTCGTGTTCAGTCGGCAGGTGGCCGATACGACGAGGGACGGATTTCCCCTGCAGACGATGGTGAGCGTAGCGCCGGGCCACTACGATTACCGACTGATCGTCCAGGACATGAACTGGCCGGACGAGCGGTCGATCAATCGGGTCGAGGGACGCCTGACCGTACCGGAGTTCCCCGTCACGGGACCCGTGGTCAGCTCCATCGCCGTGGCGGCGGATTCGAGCGGCACGTTCAAGCCTGCCGCAGGCGTGGATCTTCAACTCAACGCCGCGGCGATTGTCGAGAAGGCCGCACGTCCCTTCATCTACTTCGAGGTATACGGGCTGACCCCTGGCAGTGGCTATCGTGGCGAGATCAAGCTGTCCTCCACCTGGGTCTCCCGGGGAAGGGGGGAGCAGTTCACAGGGCCGTACCAGCCTTTTCAGATGCAGTATCGGGGAACAGTTC
>JABDQB010000294.1 GCA_013042495.1 Gemmatimonadota bacterium | reverse complement strand
GGGTTATACCGGTTCGCCTCGTCGATGAAGAAGACCCCCGGCTCGCCGTTCCGCCATGCCCCGTAGACGATCTTGTCGAACACTTCCCGCGCATTGAGCTGTCCCACGGGCTCGCCGCTTCGCGGATTCTTCAGATTGTAGCTCTGGCCCTGCCCGAGCGCCGCCATGAACTCCTCGGTGATGGCCACGGAGATGTTGAAGTTGGTGATCTTGTTCTTGTCTTCCTTGCAGTCGATGAACCCGAGGATGTCGGGGTGATCGACCCGCAGGATCCCCATGTTGGCTCCGCGGCGTGTTCCACCCTGCTTGACCGCTTCCGTAGAGGCATCGTAGACCTCCATGAAGCTCACGGGACCGCTCGCGACTCCCATCGAAGACTTGACCACGTCCCCTGCCGGGCGCAGCCGACTGAACCCGAAACCGGTTCCTCCGCCAGACTGGTGGATGAGGGCCATGTCGCGAAGTGTTTCGTAGATCCCGTTCAGTGAGTCCGGTACCGGGAGTACGAAGCAAGCGCTCAGCTGTCCGAGGGGGCGTCCCGCGTTCATCAGCGTCGGGCTGTTCGGCTCGAACTCACCGAATGCCATCATCTCGTAGAACTCGCGGGCCGTCTCCATCACGTGCTCGGGTGGGGCTCCGTATTGCGCATCGATCGAAGCGATGACCCGGGCCACACGCCAGAACATGTCGCTTGGAGTCTCGATCGGTTCGAGCTCTTCGTTCTTCTTCAGGTAGCGCTTGGACAGGACCGTACGGGCGTTGTCGGTCAGGCGGGGCTCAGGCAGATCCACGGGTGCGGTTTCGAGATCCATGACCTGGGTCTCGACGTCGCTGCCGGTACGGATCGCGGTGTCCGGTCGGTGCATCAGGGCGCCTCTTGTTTCCTCTCGGGTTCTGGACGGCTGTTTCGCTCTTCTATCCACTACCCCGGCCCAAGCGGCCGGGTGATTCTACGGCCCTCCGTCCCGCTCGCCGCCTCTGATCTGGGGCGACGATACCCCCGGGGGTGCCGAACACCCCAAAGACACCACATCCGTTGATGTTGAGTCGTTTTTCGCGGACCGGGCGGGACAGCTCGGTCTATCCCCGAGCGGCGAAGTCGCCGTTCGCACACCCCAATATGTTGGGGTGCACAAAGAATAGAAACCCTATATGTGGTGGTCAAGGGCTGTGATTGTAACAGCGTCTCGCTTTCAGATGGATGGCGGATTTATGCCTGTTCCCCGCGCCATCCCCCACAGGCGATCGGTCACTCCGGCGGCCACACCGTTCGGCCCCCCTTCACCACTCTTGCGATCTCCCTGAGGTTGGCCGCATTGGCCGTTGGATCGGCTCTCAGAATGGCAAAATCCGCGAACTTCGAAGGCTCGATCGTTCCCAGATCCGCGCCTCTTCCCATGGCCCGCGCGGCGTCACGAGTCGCCGAGACCAGGATTTCCATCGGCGTCATCCCGGCCTCCTGGAATACGACCGCCTCGTAGTGAACCGAAGGACCGTGCAGCGTGCCCGGATTGCCCGCGTCCGTGCCGAGGGCAATGGTCACGCCCGCTGCCTGCACCCTCCGCAGGTTCTCGATTCCCACCGCCCGGTTCGCCGCGACGAAGTCTTCGTACTGCGTGATCATCTCCGCGGGCGGCACCCACTCGGACGGCAGTTCGGAATCCAGGAGATTGCGGGTACCCTCGTCGGCACATCCGGCGGGATACGGAAGCCCCGCTGTTCCTACCTGGTTGAAGACGTTTCGGTATCCCTCGGTCACGGTGACCGTCGGCGTGTAGATGACGCCCGCCTCCAGGGCCATCTCCAGGAACTCTTCGTCCACCTCCACGTCGAACACGCCGTGCACCAGCACGTCCGCGCCGGCCCGGATCGCGTTCTTGGCTTCCCACATACCGGTGGCGTGCACGACCAGCGGGAGGTTTCGGGCGTCCGCCTCGGCGGCTGTGAGCCGCACCAGGTCGAATACCCGGACGGAGTCCTGGTCGGGCGGCACGATGTACCAGATCTTGATCGCCGAGGCGCCCAGGTCTGCGTTGGCCTGCACGCCCTCGCGCACCGCCGCCGAATCCGCCAGGAAGACGAACTGGTGATCGTCCTCGGTACTGAGCCAGAAGTCGATCGTCGAAAGCAGGGGGCCGGTCGCTGACACGCGCACGAAACGGGGGTCCGTCTCGCCGCGCTCCTGGAGGCCCACGCTCCAGCCGTAGCCCCCGACATCGAATACGCTCGTCACTCCGCTGCACAGGTATGCCTCGGAGAAGAGTTCGGGCGTGGCGGCCAGGCGCGCGATGACTTCGTCGTACGGGTGATATGTTTGCAAGTTCATGGCGTCGGGACGGCTGTCGAACCAGCCGCTCTGGCCGAAGTGGACGTGAGCGTCCACCAGGCCCGGGATGATCCACAGGCCCTCGAGACTCTCGTCCACGTCGGCGTCCGGAACCTCGATCTCGCCGGCCCGACCGACGGCCTCGATTCGGTCACCTCTGACCACGACCACCGCATCAGTCATGGGTTCTGCACCGGTTCCGTCCACCAGGGTGGCGCCGCGAAACACGCGTACGATCTCTTCAGCATCCCGGGTGCCGTCGGTGGATGGCCCGCAGGCAGCCGCGACGAGAAGCGCGGCAGCGGTGGTGACGGCGGCTGAATACCGGACTGGCAGCACGGATCGATTCATCCTGGATCTCCCTGCGCGACTTGGTTGGGCCCGACCCATCGGCCGGTGCGATGTCCTTCTTTGAGGTCCCTGTAGTGCTCGACGGTTAGACGGGCGCGGCGTCGAAGTTCGTCGTCCACCGACCGCACGACCCGCCCGGGGACCCCGGCGACCAGGCTGTCCGGCGGGATTCTCGCGCCCTCCCGCACGACGGCTCCGGCGGCGATTACGCTGCCGGCCCCGATCACGGCGTTCGAGAGGACGATCGCTCCCATCCCGATCAGACAGTCGTCCTCGATGTCGCAACCATGGATGATCGCCCGGTGACCGATGCCGACGCGGTCGCCGACGCGGCACGGCCGGTCGATGTCCACGTGCACCATCGTGAGGTCCTGGACGTTGCTCTCAGCGCCGATGTATATAGGCGCGATGTCGCCGCGCAGCACGCCCTGAAACCAGACGCTGGAATGGGGGCCGAGGGTCACATCACCCACGACATCCGCGGTCGGCGCGATCCAGGCCGTCGGATGCACTGTCGGCCCGGCCACCGTCGAGTAGTCCGTCGCCATCAAGGCGCGCCGGCGTAGGGAGGAGCTCCGGACGCGCGTAACGACTCCGCCAGGAACGCGCGAATGCCCTCGAGCACCCCCCGGGCGTAGCGAGCCTGGAACTCCGGGTCTTTGAGAGCCGCCTCGTGGTCGGGCATCATCATGAAGGCTCCCTCCGTGAGAATCGACGGCATCCATGCCATTCGACACACGGCCAGGTTGCCCCAGTAGACGCCCAGGTCCCGCAAACGCATGGAATCGAGCATTCCTTCCTGCACCGTCGTCGCCAGGTGCCTGGAGTGCGGGTGGTAGTAGTAGGTGCTCGTCCCCTCCCGCCCGAACGGCCTGACGCCGTCGGGCAGAGCATTGTTGTGAATCGAAACGTAGAGTTCACCCCCCGCTTCGATCGCCGCGGTCGTCCGCTCGTACAGACCCATGGGCAGCGTGTCACGGCGGATGAGCACCGGTAGCGCGCCGGATTCGGTAAGCTGGCGCTCCAGTGCCAGCCCGATGCCGAGATTGGCGTGTCCCTCGTAGTAGCCCGAGGGTCCGGTGGCTCCGGCCCCCGGGTGCCCGGGATCGATCACCACCTTGCGACCCGCCAGCGGGTTCAGGGGATCGATCGCCGGCATGCGCCGGATTTCGAGTACCAGCTCGGCCCGATCTCCATCCAGGGATCGGTACGTCGTGCGGTACCCCCACACCGGCTCGGACAGGGTGACCGTGAGCCTGTAGCGGTCCCCGGGAAGCTGCGCCCAGCGGACGTCCTGGACGGCCCGGCTTCCGGCCCCCTGCGCGACCCGGTCGGTGTGCCCGGTCGCCCCGAACAGCGTGAGCTCCACGGTGCGGCCGTCCGGTTCATCCACCTGGAGCGGCAGGGCCGCGGACAAGGGGATTCTGAGCTCGATCCGGTCCGCTCGAACCTGAAACCGCAAGTCTCCCACGAGGCTGCGGGGAGGCGCTGCGTTGGCCGCGGCGGGCCGCGTGTCTTCCTCGCTCAGCCAGGCGTTGAGATCGGGTGCGAGCCGGATCCGTACCCGGTCGCCGTCCCTTCCGTCGACCTCGGCGCGCGTGCCGACCGGAAACCGCCAGCGGTATGGGCCGAATGGTGACGGACGCCCGATCACGACGCCGTTCGTACCGCTGATCGAATCCGGCAGCTCCACCAGCTCGACGATGGGAAGGGCCGCCGGGTCGAGCAGGCGGAGCGGGACCTCGAGATCGTGCCGACCTTCGACCGTGCCATCCGAAAGGAAGAAGGTAGTCGCCAGGGGAACGGTCTCCCCGAGCCAGTCACAAGCATCGGCCGTACAGGCAGCCGTGTGCAGCTCGGCAGCCGGGATGCGTACCACGTAGCGCCCGGGGACGGGACTTTCCAGCATGGGAACCGTGCCGGACCGCGCCGCCAGCCACGCCTGCATGCCTGGCGCTCCGCGGAACGAGAAGACCAGTTCTTCGTCCGGCAACGCCCACCGCTCGAGTGGGATGACTACGGACGCCGAATCGATCCAGGGGGTTCCGGGTTCGCCCTCGAACGGGGCCGGGGGAAGCAGGATCGGATGGCTGAGCGTGTCCACCTCGCCGGCGCGTCGCGCGATCAGCTGGTAGTAGGCCGTGTCCCCGGCCGCGGCACGGGGAACGGGTAGCCAGGCGAGGAATGTCCCGTTGGGCTCAACATCGACGAACTGGCCATCGATGATCAGCGTCGCGTCGCCCGCCCCGGTCCTGCCATGGATGAAGTTCGTGTCGGACACCGCGATCCGCTGCAGCGAGTCCGGGTACTCGACGTACAGCTCCAGGGGCCCGCTAACCGGCGGTATCGGCGGCAGTGTGCTCTGCATGACGCCAGCCGGAACGGCGCTCGGCTGGCCGCCGGTGCTGGCGCATCCGGCCGCGAAGAACGCGGCGGCGCAGACGGCGATCGTGGCCTCGAGGCCGGGACGACGATGAATGGCGTTCATTTCGATTCGGGATTCCGTCAGAGTTCGGCCGCAGCGGGTCCCGCCGCGACTTGTCTTTTGCCCAGGGCTCGCAGACCCACCAGCCCGGCCACGAAGAGCAACGTCGATCCGACCGCGAGGCCCGGCTCCAACAGCATGGCACCGCCGATCGCGAACATACCGCCGAACAGGGTGGCCGTTGCCGCTACCGTCCGCGCCAGATCGTGGCGCAGCAACGTAACCGGTTCGAGTCCGGTACGCGCGCGGACCGCTCTCCATCCGGACCCGCCCGGCCTCACCCGCCGGTAGAAGGCGTCGAGCGTGTCGTCGGACTCGGGTCTCGTCAGGTACATGACCGGGATCCACACGGCTGCCGTTCCGAACGCCGTCACCGTAAGACGCAGTCCGAAGCCCATGTCACCCCACATGGGAAGATAGGTGGCGAGGGCGATCCCGAACCCCGCGATCATCGAGGCGAGCTCGGCGGAGGCGTTCACCCGCCACCAGAACCAGCGCAGGATGAGGACGGCCCCGGGGCCCGTGCCGATCGCGATCATGAACCGGAAGACGGTCCCGATATCCTGTGCGAAGAAGGCCGCCGCGGCGGCGCACGCCACGATGCCCACCGAGGCCACGCGGCCCAGGGCCACCTGGCGTTTCTGGCTCGCGGACGGGTTGACGAAACGGGCGTACAGGTCGTTCACCAGGTAGCTGGCGCCCCAGTTGATCTGGGTGGACACGGTAGACATGAACGCGGCCACGAACGAGGCCACCACCAGGCCGAGAGCTCCGACCGGAAGATACTCGAGCATCAGCAGCGGATAGCCCATCTCCGGATCTTCGAGGTTGGGGAACACGACGATCGCCACCAGGGCCACCAGGATCCACGGCCACGCCCGCACGACGTAGTGCAGGACGTTGAACAACCATGCCGCCTTCTCCGCGTCCTGCTCCGTGCGCGCCGCCGACATGCGCTGCACGAATTCCCCACCTCCATCCGAGCGGCGCCAGGCCCACCACTGGATGCCGAGGTAGGCCAGGAACGTGCCCATCGGGAGGTCCGGTGAGCCCGGCCTCGGAACCATGCGCAGGGCGTCGGAGCGGCCGATCTCGGCCAGCTGCCGCTTGAGTTCCATGACGCCGCCCACGTCGGCGATTGCGAAGCCGGCCACGAGGAGCGCCCCGATCATGGCCAGGGCGAACTGGAAGAAGTCGGTGGCCACGACGCCCCACAGGCCGGCGAGCCCGGCGTACACCAGGACGAACACGGAGAGCGCGAGCACGATCCACAGGCGCTGGTCGCCGGGCAGGGCCTCCCCGACCCCACCGAACAACCCCAGGGCCTCGATCACCTTCCGCATCGCGAGCATCACGTAGCCGATGGCGATGCAGTTGATCGGAACGGCGAACAGGAACGCGCGCGTCGCCCTGAGCACGGCGGCCGGCCGTCCGCCGTACCGGATCTCGGTCATCTCGGCGTCGGTCACCACCTCGGCCCGGCGCCACAGGCGCGCGAAAATGTAGATCAGCAGGAGGTGCGAGAGGGCGAACGCCCACCATTCCCAGTTTCCGGCGATCCCGCGGCGCGCCACGACGCCGGTGACGTACAGGGGGGTGTCGACGCTGAACGTCGTCGCCGCCATCGAGGTGCCGGCGAGCCACCAGGGGAGGGCCCGGCTACCGACGAAGAAGTCGACGATGCCACCGCTGGCCCGGCGGGACAGCCACAGGCCGACGGCCAGGGTGCCGGCCAGGTAGACGCCGACGATCGCCCAATCAAGCGGAGCCATGATGCCTCCGGCTCAATTCGCCCCACGGCGGGCCAGGGCGTCGAGCTGCCACGCCGCCGCCGGTTCCATGCCCGGCTCCGTGGCCCAGGCGCAAAGGCCGGGATGACCCAGGCCCTGCAGCAGACGCGGGTGCCCGAACAACACCGGGTAGACGTGTTCTCCCGCCAGGATACCCTCGAGAGCGGCGCGCGCCGTGAGCGTGAGATCGGAGGTTCCTTTCCACGCCTGCGGGGTCGAGGCCACGAGGACGATGATCGGGACCCCGGGATCGGCTGGCCCGGGCGGGAGAACGTCCCAGCCCGCGGTCTTGAGCATCTCGCGGAACAGCAGACCGAACGGCACGCGGGCCGGTTCCTCCCGGTCGTCCCAAATCGTGGCCACGCGGACGGGTCGCTCCGGATCGAGCCAGCCCGGCACGTCGCCGCCCACGGTGGCCACACATGCGCTCGATATCGCGGCGGCCTTCTCGGCCAGATCGTCCGGCATCGATCCGTTCGACCGGTCATCGGACGGAAAGCGGGTCACGATCCGCCCGACACGAGCCAATGATTCACTCAGCCGCGCGGCGACCACCTTCGACGCGTCCGCCGCCTGCTCCACCGCGGTGACGGCCCGGGCCAGGTCCGGGGGATACAGAAGGAGATCGCAGCCGGCGTGAAGCGCCGCGACTTCCGGTGCTTCCGCACCGGTCTGCTCCCGCACGCCGCTCATGTTCAGGGCGTCGGTGAGCACCAGACCCGTGAAGCCCATATCCGAGCGCAGCAGTCCCTCGAGGATCGCGGGCTCCAGGGTCGCCGGGCCATCGGCGCCGAGCGCCGGATAGGCCACGTGAGCGGACATCACGCAGGCGACGTCGGCGGCTACCGCCCGGAAGGGGGCGAGGTCCGCCTGCAGGATCTCGCGCGAAGCATGCACGACCGGCAGCTCCGCGTGCGAGTCCGCCGTCGTGCGACCGTGTCCCGGGAAGTGCTTGGCGCAGGCGGCAACGCCCTCCTCCTGGCAGGACGCGATCCATGCCATGGCGAGTTCGGCCACGCGGGCAGGATCGGAACCGAAGCTGCGGGTGCCGACGATCGGATTCCGGGCCTCGACGTCGAGATCGAGAACGGGGGCCAGCGCCAGGTTCAGGCCGAGTGCCCTCGCCTCCTGGGCCGTGGAACGGGCCGCTACCCGCACCGCCTCCTCGGCCTCCGGGTGATGGGCCAGCGCTCCCGGGGGGGGAAACGTCGTCAGGCCGCGCAGGTGCTGCCCGGCGCCTCGCTCGAGATCCGCCGCCAGCCACACGGGCCCGGCGGC
>JABDQB010000293.1 GCA_013042495.1 Gemmatimonadota bacterium | reverse complement strand
ACGTGGCGGCCGTGCAGATCGAACCGGGATTCCCAGCCAGCCACGAGGGTCGCCTGCTGTTCGCGCCGCAAGACAATCTCAACACGGACGGCATCTACGGGAAGGATTTCACGTATCAGGAGGGTATGACGCCCAAGCAGATGGCCGGGGTTGTCATGCGAAACTACGACCCTGACTTCGCGGCCGGCGTCATGCCGGGCGACGTGCTGGTCGGCGGGTACAATTTCGGGACCGGGTCCAGCCGGGAGCAGGCCGCCACGGCGCTCCAGGCCGCCGGAATCGCGCTCGTGATCGCCGGGAGCTTCTCGCAGACCTACCTGCGCAACGCGTTCAACAACGGTTTCGTCTGCATCGAGTGCCCGGCCCTGGTCGACCGGCTCAAGCAGAAGCACGCGGGCTCGAAGATACCGACGGTGGTGCCGGGTGACCGGCTGACCGTCGATTTCGCGCGCGGCACCGTAACGCTGGGGGAGGAAGCATTCACGTTTGTCCCGCTGGGCGCCGTTCCCCAGGCGCTCGTAGTGGCGGGCGGCATTGAAAACCAGGTCCGGGCGCGGCTCGGACTCCAAGCGTAAGCACAGGAGAGGCAAGCGCATGTCTCGTCGAACGATTGTATCCATGCCCGGTGACGGAATCGGACAAACGGTCCTCCCGGAGGCCATCCGAGTTCTCGATGCCTTAGGATTCGAGGCGGACTACGTTCACGCCGACATCGGCTGGGAGTTCTGGATCACGGAGGGCAATCCGCTGCCCGACAGGACCATTGAACTGTTGGAAAAGCACGGACTCGGGCTGTTCGGGGCGATCACGTCGAAGCCGAAGAACGAGGCGACTTCCGAGCTGAGTCCTGAGCTGCAGGGACAGGGGCTCGTGTATTACAGCCCCATCGTCGGTCTCCGACAGCGCTTCAACCTCGACGTTTCCATTCGGCCGTGCCGCTCGTTCGCCGGCAATCCGCTTAATTTCATTCGGCGGACAGCCGACGGTGGCTGGGAGGAACCGAAGGTGGATGCGGTCATCTTCCGGCAGAACACGGAGGGCCTGTATGGCGGGGTGGAGTGGACGGACCCGCCGCCCGAGGTCCGGGCGACGTTCGATTCGCATCCGAAGTTCCGCCGGTTCTCGGATACCCCGGGACCCGACCTGGCGATATCGAGCCGGATCTTCACGCGCCGGGCATGCTCTCGCATCACCCGCGCCGCATTCGAGTACGCCGCCCGGCATGGCTATCCGTCGGTCACGGTATGCGAGAAGCCGAACGTTTTGCGCGAGACCTCGGGCATGATGGAGGAGGAGGCGCGGAAGGTGAAGGCGGACTTCCCGGATATCCAGCTCTGGTCCACCAACATCGACGCCCAGATGATGTGGCTCACGAAGAATCCGGAGGATTACTCGGTCATCGTCGCGGGTAACATGTTCGGAGACATCGTCTCGGACGCGTTCGCAGGGCTCGTCGGCGGTCTCGGGTTTGCGTGCTCCGCCAACATCGGCGATGAGGTGGCGGTGTTCGAGCCGACACACGGATCCGCGCCGAAGTATGCCGACCTGAATCCGTCGATCGTGAATCCGATCGCCATGATCCTCACGGCGGCGATGCTCCTGGACCACATCGGCGAGCTGGACCGGGCAAAGGCGATCCGGGAGGCTACGGCAGCCGTCGTGGCCAGCGGCGAGGTTCGCGCCTACGACATGCTCCGTCTTCCGGGCGGACCCGAAGTCCTGTCGCAGGGCGCGGCGTCCACGACCCAGATTACCGATGCCATCATCGCAAGCCTGGCCTGAGGAGGTCTGAGTGTCGGCTGCAGGAAGGGGCGAAGCGGGTCGGGCGGGCGATGACGTCCGCTCCGACCTGCATGTCGCTGTGGAGCTCACGGCCAGCGGAGGCCTCGAGATCGAACTGATCTCGAGGGTGGCCTCGCTGTACGGGGATTCGATACGCGAAACCGTGCGATCGACGCTCAGTGGAATGGGCGTCCGACACGCGCGGGTCCAGGTCGATGACAAGGGAGCCGTCCCGTTCGTGATCGCGGCGCGCGTGGAGGCCGCTGCTCTCAGGGCCGGCGCCCCGCCCGGGGGCGACGGACGCCCCGAGAGCACGGTGCCAGCGCGGACACATTCGGCGCTGGATCGCCTGCGCAGGTCGCGCCTGTATCTCCCCGGGGACCAGCCCAAGCTGCAGCTCAACGCCGGTCTTCACCGTCCGGACGGAGTCATCCTCGACCTCGAGGACAGCGTTCATTCCGACCATAAGGACGCAGCGCGCCTGATGGTGCGGAACGCGCTGCGCTGCGTGGACTTTGGCGGCGCGGAACGGATGGTCCGCATCAATCCGCTGCCCCTGGGACTGGAAGATCTGGACGCCATCGTTCCGGAAAGGCCTGACATGGTCCTGCTCCCGAAGACCGAGTCGGCCGACCAGGTTGCCGCCGTCGACGCGAGGATTCGTGAAGTACTGGGAGTGGCCTCTGACGCCGAATCGCCGATCTGGATCATGCCCATCCTCGAGACTGCCCTGGGCATCGAGAGGGCTCTTGAAGTGGCAGCCTCGTCGCCCTCCGTGGCCGCCCTCACGATCGGGCTCGAGGACTATACGGCGGACCTCGGAGTGGCCAAGACCGTGGAAGGCGCGGAGTCGGCGTACGCCCGTGGACGCCTGGTCAACGCCGCCACGGCTGCCGGCGTGCAGGCCATCGATTCGGTGTTTGGAGATGTTGGAGACGAAGAGGGACTCCGGGCGTGGGCCGGTCGGTCTCGTGCTCTCGGCTTCGAGGGAATGGGCTGCGTTCACCCGAGGCAAATTCAGCCGATACACGAGGCGTTCGCTCCTACGACCGGGGAAATCGAAAAGGCCCTGCGAATCGTGGCGGCGTTCGAGGAGGCGGAGGCCAAGGGTCTCGGCGTGGTCAGCCTCGGAACCCGCATGGTGGACCCGCCGGTGGTGCTGAGGGCGCAGCGCCTGGTGGACGTAGCACGCCGGGCCGGGTTGCTCGAGGAGGCGGAGTCATGAGCGTGGGCAAGGAGCGCAGCGCGGACTTCGTGGTGAACGCTGCCGGACGACGAGTGCCCGTCGTGGTCAATGGCAGGAGCGCCGTCCCCTTCGCCGGGGTAGGGGCCTCGATCCCCCACGGTCCGAAGCATGGCCCGCCCATCCGTTCGACCGCCGATTACCCGGCAGACGGGGACAAGCGCTCCCCGAACCTCAGGGAGGCCCTGGAGCGGTGCGGACTGCGTGACGGGATGACGATTTCAACGCATCACCACCTCAGGAACGGCGACCAGGTAGCGGTAGCGGCTCTCGAGGCGGCCGCCGAACTGGGCGTGAAAGACCTGATGTGGTTGCCGAGCGCCTCGTTTCCGTGTCACGAGCCGGTCGTGGACCTGATGCGGAGCGGCGTCGTTCACCACATCGAAGGCTCCATGAACGGTCCCCTGGGCGCATACTGCTCGCGCGGCCATATGCGGGGCCTCGGCGTGCTCCGGTCACACGGCGGACGTTGGCAGGCGATCCAGGACGGCGAGGTCCATATCGACATCGCGGTCATCGCGGCTCCGACTGCGGATGCGTTTGGCAACGCGGACGGCTCGCATGGCCCCTCGGCATGCGGATCGCTCGGATTCGCCCTGGCGGACTCGATCTACGCCGATCACGTGATCGTGGTCACCGACCATCTGGTCCCCTTCCCCTGCATCCCGTGGCAGATCCAGGGCAACAACGTCGACTTCGTGGTCGAAGTGGACTCGATCGGAGACCCGAAGAAGATCGTGTCCGGAACGACCGTGGTCACGAAGAGCCCCGATCGTCTGCTGATCGCCGAATACGTCGCCCGGTTCGTGAGGGACGCTGGGATCATGAAGGACGGTTTCTCGTTCCAGGCTGGCGCCGGAGGCATCGCGCTCGCCTTCGTGGGCTATATCCGACAGATGATGATCGACGCCGGGGTGAAGGCCCGCTTCGTCCGGGGTGGGTCGTCGAGCTACCTGGTCGACCTGCTGAACGAGGGCCTCACGGACTATATCCTGGACGGCCAGACGTTCGACCTGGCCGGCGTTCGATCGATCGGGGAGGATCCGCGTCACGTCGCCACCTCGCCGTTCACGTCCTACAACTACCACGGGAAGGGCAACTTCGCGTCGATGGTGGACGCGGTGGTCCTGGGAGCGACCGAGGTGGACGTGGGGTTCAACGCCAACGTGGTTACCCATTCGGACGGCATGCTCCTGCACGGCATCGGGGGGTGGCAGAACTGTCTGTTCGCTGGCTGCACGATTCTCGCGCTCCCGTCCTTCCGGGACAGAATCCCGGTAATCGTAGACGAGGTCACGACCCTTACCGGGCCCGGCGAACTGGTGGACGTCATCGTCACGGAACGTGGTATCGCCGTGAACCCCGGGCGCGCCGACCTTCTGGCTGCGCTGGAGGGATCCGACCTACCCATCCGACCGATCGAGGAGATCAAGGCCGAGGTGGAGCGGCTGGTGGGAGGACCGCCCGCGAAGCCGGCGCTGGGCGACGAGCCGGTTGCCGTCATCCAATGGGTGGATGGGACCGTGCTCGACACGGTGTGGCGGGTGCCGGAAGCGACCGATTCCGCATGATCGAGCGACCGAACTCGAAGGCGATCGACCGGAAGAGAAGGCTCGCCCTCGCCGCGGCGGAGCTGCCGGCCCGGGAGCCTGGCGAGCGGGCACGGGACTTCCGGGAGGCCTATGCCGAATGGGACCTGGGAACGGCCCGTTCGGAAGCCGAGCGCTGCATTCAGTGTCCCGCGGCCCCATGCGTGAAGGCCTGCCCGCTGGGAAACGACATCCCGTACGCCCTGTGGCTCCTGGAGCACGGTGACGTAGCCGGATCGGCGGCGGTCTTTCGGATGACCAACAGCATGCCCGAGATCTGTGGCCGTGTATGCCCGCAGTCCGAGCTGTGCGAAGGAGTGTGCCCCTACACCAAGCAGGGCCGTCCGCCGGTGCCGATCGGGCGACTGGAGGCGTTCGTCACCGACCGCACGCCCGCGGCGGCGCCGTCGGCGCCCAGACCCACGGGCCACCGGGCGGCCGTGGTGGGAGCCGGACCCGCCGGTCTCACGGTAGCAGAGTGCCTGGCACGGCGAGGACATTCCGTCACCGTGTTCGACGCGTGGCCCGCCCCGGGCGGAATCCTCAGGTACGGAATCCCCACCTTCAAGATGTCGCACGGGCTGGTCGACGACCTGGGCGCTCGGCTGGACCACCTGGGAATCCAATTCGCGGGCAATACGTTCGTGGGCCGCGACCAAACGGTCGAGGACTTTATTGACGAGGGGTTCGAGACGGTATTTCTGGGGACCGGGGCGGGCGTTCAACGAGAGACTTCGGTGGATGGGGCGGACCTGGCGAGCGTTCACCAGGCGACCCCGTTTCTCGTTCAGGCAAACGTGACGTCGGACCTGAGGCCCGAGGCGCTTCGGGCGGACGTCTCCGTCGGCCGGCGGGTCGCGGTGATCGGCGGTGGCGACACGGCGATGGATTGCGTCCGCACCGCACTGCGGCTTGGCGCCGAGGAGGTGACGTGCTGGTACCGGCGCACCGAAGATCAGATGCCTGGCAACCCGCGCGACCGACAACTCGCGCGGCAGGAGGGCGCCCGGTTCCGGTGGTTGGCGCAGCCTCTCGCTTTCAGGTCAGGGGAGGACGGACACCTCGCATTCATGGATTGCGTCGAGATGGAGCTCGGCGAGCCCGACCTCTCGGGACGACGCAGGCCTCTGCCGGTTGAGGGCTCGCAGTTTACGGTGGAAGTCGACACGGTGATCCTGGCGCTCGGCTACCTGGGCGACCCGGTCACCGTAGACCGCATCCCGGGTCTCGAGGCGGACGAGGGAAACCTCATCGTCATCGACCCGGAGACGGGAGCCACGAGCCGGGAGGGCCTGTACGCCGGTGGCGACTCGGTTCTGGGCCCGGCGCTGGTCGTTACGGCCATAGCGCAAGGGCAGAGGGCCGCGGTGGCGATGGATCGGCACATGGTCTCGAACCCCTCCTCTGCCCGTGTGGCCGGAAGCGCGTGATGGTCAGTCGACCGTCTCCGGCGCCGGACGATCGGCACCTGGTCCTGGTGATCAACCCCGGCAGCACATCGACGCGGGTCGCCCTTTACAGGGGCGAAGCTGCGGTCGCCGAGGAGGAGGTCGCGCTCACGGAAGGCTCGCCGGCGGACTCTTCGGACCTGTGGTCCCAGGTCGGGACGCGTGCCGAGGTGGTCGAGCGCTTTCTCGATCGTAACGGGATCGAGCCCAGCGAGCTGGAGGCCGTTGTGGGGCGAGGCGGCTTGTTTCGTCCTCTCGACGGAGGCGTCTACGCGGTCAACGAGGCCATGCTGCGGGACGCGCGCGAGGGATTGCAGGGCGAACACCCGTCCAACCTCGGGTGCGCGCTGGCGAACGCGGTGGCGGGTCCAGCCGGCGTACCCGCCTTCGTCGTGGATCCCGTCTCCGTGGACGAGAGCGAGGAACTTGCCCTGTACTCTGGCCTGGCCGAAATCCGAAGGCGGACGCTCTCGCACGCCCTCAGCATACACGCCTGCGCGCGCCGGCACGCCGCCGACGAAGGCCGGCCCCTGCGCGAGGTCAATGTCGTCGTCGCCCATATGGGCGGCGGAATCTCGGTATGCCCGGTGCGAGGCGGCAAGATCGTTGATGCGAACAACGCGGTCAGCGAGGGGCCGTTTTCGCCACAGCGCAGCGGTGGACTCCCGGTCCAGGAGCTGCTCGACCTCGCGTTTTCGGGCGAGCACGATCAGGCCAGCCTGGTCGCGCTCACGACGCGACGGGGCGGACTGGTCTCCTACCTGGGAACTTCGGACGCGAGGGAGGTCGAGGCGCGCATCGCGGCGGGTGACATGGAGGCCAAGCGGGTGTACCGGGCTATGGCCTATCAGATCGCCAAGGAAGTCGGTGCGATGGCGACGGTGCTCGAGGGCCGGGTCGATGCGATCCTGCTCACGGGAGGGCTGGCCCGTTCGACACTGCTCACCGGTTGGATCGCCGACCGGGTGGCATTCATGGCTCCGGTCAAAGTCCTGCCGATTCATGAGATGGACGCACTCGCGGCGGGTGCCCTGACGGTGCTGCGCGGCGAGGAGAAGGCCCTCACGTATTGAGAGGCGATGCACGATGACACGGATCTTCGTACGGTGAAGAAGCTGCTGACCGGAAACGAGGCGATCGCGGAAGGGACGCGAGCGGCCGGCGCGCTGTTCGCTTCCGCATATCCGGGCACACCGAGCACGGAGATCCTCGAGACCATCGCCCGAATGGGTGACGTGCGCGTGCAGTGGGCGCCGAACGAGAAGGTCGCCCTGGAGGTCGCGTGTGGCGTTTCCCTGGGGGGCGGCCGGGCCCTGTGCGCCATGAAGCACGTCGGGGTGAACGTCGCGGCAGACCCGTTCTTCAGCGCCTCGTACGCGGGAGTGCACGGGGGGCTGATTCTCGTATCCGCCGACGATCCCGCCATGCACTCCTCGCAAAACGAGCAGGACAACCGGCACCTCGCCCGCGCCGCCAAGGTGGCTCTCCTGGAGCCGGCCGACAGCCAGGAAGCCAGGGACTTCGTCGTCCTGGGCTTCGAGATGTCCGAGCGGTTCGACACACCGGTGATGCTCCGAGTCACGACCCGGACGTGTCACTCGATGTCACCGGTCGAACTCGATCCGGACGCCGCGTACCGACCGATTCTGCGCGGAAGTTACGAGCGCAATTTTCGGAAGAACGTCCTTCTCCCGGCCAACGCCCGTTTGCGGCACGAGGCCGTGGAGGAGCGGCTCATGCTCCTGGAGGACTTCGGAAACGCCGAGCGTGCGCTGAATCGAATCGAGTGGGGCGAGCGAACGATCGGGGTGATCACCAGCGGAATCGCCTATCAGTACGTGCGGGAGGTACTGCCCGAGGCATCCGTTCTGAAGCTCGGCCTTACCAACCCCCTGCCCCGGCAGCTGATCCGGGAATTCGGGGCGGGCGTCGATGAACTGTACGTCGTCGAGGAGCTGGATCCCTTCATCGAGGAACAGGTGCGGGCACTGGGCATGCACCCTGTCGGGAAGGAGATCTTCCCGATCATGGGCGAACTCGATCCTGATCGGGTAGCGGATGGATTCGGGATCGAACGAGAAGGCGAGGTCATCGAACCAGTCGACGTGTCGCTTCCACTTCGTCCTCCCGTGCTCTGCGCCGGGTGCGGCCACCGAGGGGTCTTCTACACCCTGTCGCGAATGGGC
>JABDQB010000282.1 GCA_013042495.1 Gemmatimonadota bacterium | reverse complement strand
AATTCACTGCCTACCGTGAAGCCATGTTTCCACTCCGAGATGAGAACCCCACCGAACTCGTCCCATTTATCACGTTTCTGCTCATACTGACGAACGCGGCGGTGTGGCTGTTCGTCCAGGGAGCTGGCAGCGGGGAGATGTTCCTCGAGTCCCTGTGCCAGTACGGGGCCATACCGGGCGAGGTGACGGGGTCCATTCCGGCCGGGTCGACGATCGACCTGGGGCCGGGGGCGACCTGCCGAGTGGGAGGCCTGGGCGCGTGGAGCCTCCTCACCTCCATGTTCATGCACGGCGGGTGGATGCACCTGATCGGCAACATGTGGTTCCTGTGGGTATTCGGGAACAACATCGAAGACTCGATGGGTCACGTGCGCTACCTGGTCTTCTACCTCCTGACCGGTGGCCTTGCCGCGGCCGCGCACATCGCGATGGATCCGGGCGGAGCAATTCCCACGGTCGGGGCCTCGGGAGCGATCAGCGGCGTCATGGGCGCCTACATCGTTCTGTATCCGAGGGTCCGGGTGCAGACGCTGATCTTCATCATCATCTACATTCGAGTCATACCTTTGCCAGCGTGGGCGCTCCTGGCCTACTGGTTCTTCCTCCAGCTCGTCGGCGTCGGCGCCAGCTCGGGACAGGGGGGCGGGGGCGTTGCGTTCTGGGCCCACGTCGGCGGTTTCGTGGCGGGCGTCGTCCTGGTCAAGTTGTTCGAGAAGAGGAAGCTGGTCCGCGCCAAGCGGTCCGGGCACGTGCTGACGAAAGACGAAATGGGAAGGTGGGATCGATGGTGAGGTGGAAACGAGTCCTGTGCCTCGCGCTGGCGCTGCTTCTCGCGCCTGCCGCGGCGTGGGCCTACCAGGACGGTGGCTCGGCGCTGATCGACACGGGCGTCATCGGCGAACCCTTCCTGCTGCGACTGGGGCGCGGGGCCCTCGCCATGGCGGTCATTCTGGTCGTCCTGTGGCGCTTCTCGCCCAAGCGGAAGGCGATCGACTGGACCCTGGTGGCCAAGGGGGTCGGGCTCCAGTTCATCTTCGCGCTCATCGTGCTCAAGACCACCTGGGGTCGCGGATTCTTCAGCGTGGTGAACGACGTGTTCATCGCCCTGATCAGTTATACGCTGGCGGGGGCCCGCTTCGTGTTCGGCTCGCTGGTGGATTACGGCACGCCCGTGACGGGGGGGGAGGGCATCGCGGAAATCGGGGCGAATTTCGCGTTCGCCGTCCTCCCCACGATCATCTTCTTTTCGGCCCTGATGACGGTGCTCTACTACCTGGGCGTGATGCAGTGGATCGTGAAGGGCGTCGCCTGGGTGATGCAACGCACGCTGAAAACGAGCGGCGCGGAAACCACGTCGGCGGCGGGCAACATCTTCGTGGGACAGACGGAGGCTCCGCTCCTGGTGAAGCCGTTCGTCAAGAACATGACGATGTCCGAGCTCAACACGGTGATGACGGGAGGCTTCGCCACGGTGGCCGGCGGAGTCATGGCTGCGTACGTGGCCATGCTCGCCGGCTATTTCCCGGCGATCGCCGGACACCTGCTGGCGGCCAGTATCATGGCGGCCCCCGCCGGAATCGTGGTGAGCAAGATCCTGATGCCGGAGACCGAGGTGCCCGAGACGAGGGACAGCCTGGACTTCGAAATCGAGCAGGACTCGGTGAACGTGATCGACGCGGCGGCGGGCGGCGCGTCGGACGGGATGGGCCTGGCCCTCAACGTGGGGGCCATGCTGATCGCTTTCCTGGCCTTGATCGCCCTGATCAACGGCCTGCTGGGCTGGAGTCTCGGGCTGCTGAACATCGAGGGGATCACCCTCGAGTGGTTGCTCGGGAAGGCCTTCGCCCCCGTGGCGTGGCTGATCGGTGTCCCGTGGTCGGACGCAGCCGAGATCGGGACCCTGTTCGGGGTGAAGATGGTGGCCAACGAGTTCGTGGCCTTCCAGATGTTGGCCGACGGCATCAACGCGGGCTCGACGCTGTCTCCCAAGTCGATCATCATCGCGACCTACGCTCTCACCGGTTTCGCCAACTTCTCGTCGATCGCGATACAGATAGGCGGAATCGGCGGGATCGCTCCCGAGCGTCGGCATGACCTGTCCCGGCTGGGATTGCGTGCGATGCTAGGAGGTACGGTCGCCACGTGGATGACTGCGACGCTCGCCGGGGTGCTCGCATGAACGTGGAGGGGGTCGAGACCATGGATGTGGAGGCTCGGGTGGCCGAGGCGGCCAATGCCGTCCGCTCGCGGATCGGAGACCTGCAACCGGTCGTGGGCCTGGTCCTGGGATCGGGACTGGGCTCGCTGGGTGACGAGTTCGAGGAGGCGGTGAGGATCCCTTACGAGGATCTCCCGCACTGGCCCCCCGTCGGCGTGGCCGGCCATTCCGGAACCCTGGTGGCCGGCTTGCTTCAGGGAGTGCCGGCGGTCGCTCTGAAGGGCCGGGCCCACCTGTACGAGGGACATTCGGCTGGCGTTGCCACGCTGCCCGTCCGTGTAATGGCGGCGCTCGGCATACGAGCCCTGTTCGTGAGCAACGCGGCAGGGGCCATCAACCCGGACTTCGAGCCGGGCGACCTGATGTTGATCTCCGATCACCTGAACCTGATGGGGCAGAACCCCCTGACGGGTCCCGTGGTCGCCGGCGACCACAGGTTTCCCGACATGACCGACGCGTACGATTCCGCGCTGAGAATGCTGGCCCGGGAGACGGCCCTGTCCGCTGACGTTCCCCTGAAAGAAGGGGTGTATGCCGGTCTGTTGGGGCCGAGCTACGAGACGCCGGCCGAGATCCGGATGCTCGAGCGCGTGGGGGCGGACGCCGTGGGGA
>JABDQB010000273.1 GCA_013042495.1 Gemmatimonadota bacterium | reverse complement strand
TGTAATGCGCCTGGGCGTCGTCCTCGACGATGATCAGGGTGCGCTCGAACTGGCCCATTTGCTCCGAGTTGACCCGGAAGTAGGCCTGGAGCGGAATGTCGACGTCTACGCCCTTCGGGATGTACACAAACGATCCGCCCGACCACACGGCCGAGTTCAGGGCCGCGAACTTGTTGTCCTGAGGCGGCACGATGGTGGCGAAGTGCTCCCGGAAGATCTCCGGGTAGAGCTTCAGTCCGTCCTCGATCGACTCGAACACGATGCCCAGCTCCGTCCACTCCTCCTTGAGAGAGTGGTAGACCATTTCCGACTCGAACTGGGCGCCCACCCCGGCCAAGATCTTCCGCTCGGCTTCGGGGATGCCGAGACGCTCGAACGTATTCTTGATCTCGTCCGGCACGTCATCCCACGACCGCTCCATGTGGTCCTGCGGCTTCAGATAGAAGTAGATCTCGTCCAGGTCGAGGCCGGCCACGTCGCCGCCCCAGTCAGGATTCGGCTTGGAATAGAAGATCTCGAGGGCCTTGAGCCTGAACTCCAGCATCCATTCGGGCTCTTCCTTGTGCGCGGAAATCTGACGCACGATCTCTTCGCTGAGCCCCTTCTCCGCCTTGAAGACAGGCTTCTCATCGGTCACGAAGTGATACTTGTGCTCGTCGAGCTCGAGATCCGTCACGGCTTCATTCTGCGGCATGTTCTAATCCTGCCTTGCCTCTCGTTCACTGGGCGTCGACGGACGCTCCGTCGCCGGCCCTCGCTTCAAAACTGTCCGCCTTCAGCCTACCGTGGCCGCCTGAGGCTCCTCGTGCAGCCAGTCGTAGCCCATCTCTTCCAGCTGGTCCGCCAGCTCGGAACCACCGGAGTGGGCGATCTGGCCGTTCAGCATGACATGCACGTAGTCGGGGTGCAGGTAATTCAGGATTCGCTTGTAGTGCGTGATCAGCAGCACTCCCATGCCCCCGTCCGTATCGCGGATCGTGTTGACGCCCTCTGAAACGATGCGTAGCGCGTCGATGTCCAGTCCGCTGTCGGTCTCGTCCATCACGGCCATCCGGGGCTCGAGCATGGCGAGCTGAAGGATCTCGTTTCTCTTCTTTTCTCCGCCGGAGAATCCGTCGTTCACGTACCGGGCCGCGAAAGCCGGATCGACTTTGAGCAGCTCAAGCTTTTCCATCAGGCGCTTCTGAAACGCGAAGATGTCCATATCCTCGCCTTCCTCGAGCCGGGCTACCATGGCCGTGCGGAGGAAGTTCGAGATCGAGACGCCAGGGATCTCGGCCGGATATTGAAAAGCCAGAAACAAGCCGGCCCGGCTCCGCTCGTCGGGTTCCATCTCCAGCACGCTCTCACCTTCGAGCAGGACGTCACCGCTGGTGACCTCGTAACCGGGATGCCCCGCGATCGCCTTGGCGAGCGTGCTCTTGCCCGAACCGTTCGGTCCCATCAGCGCATGCATCTCACCCTCGCGGATTGCCAGATTGACGCCGCGCAGGATGTCGGTGTCCTCGCCTTCAACTCTCGCATGAAGGTCCCGGATCTCAAGCAAATATTCAGCCATTCCCGTCCACTCCAATGCCGTGTCGTTTCTTCTGAATCATACGGGCCGGAGGGGTCATGTCCGTCACCCGTCCGGCCCGTCGTGTTCACCGAGCATGGAACTCTATTCCGCGCCAAAATACACTAGTTGAGAACGAGTTTCAAGTGATATCTACCTGCTTCGAACCGCGTGGTTCCACGCTCGCATGGGGAGGTGTTCCGGGAGTCGAGCCCGTCGTACGTTTTGCGCGGCAGTCAGTCCCGAGCGTCCAGGATCCGCCAGGCCAGGGAGGCCACCCTATGCGCGCCGCATATTTCCGCCGCCATGGCGGGCCCGAAGTCATGGAGACCGGTGAGGCGCCCGAGCCGATCGCGGCAAGGGGCAGCGCGGTCGTCGCGGTACGTGCCGCGGCCCTCAACCACCTCGACCTGTGGGTCCGGCGGGGTCTGCCCGGTTTGACCCTCGATTTGCCCCACATCGGCGGATCGGATGTCGCGGGAGTGATCGACGAAATCGGTGCCGACGTCGAGGGCTGGGACGTGGGCGATCGCGTGGTGCTCAATCCTTCGCTCTGGTGCGGCGAATGCGAATGGTGTGAGCGGGGCGAGCACCCGCTTTGCCTGGACTTCAAGATCCTCGGCGAACATGTGCCCGGCGGGACGGCAGAGCGGGTACGCGTCGCCGCCCGAAATCTCTACCGGATCCCGGACACCCTGGACTTCCCGACAGCCGCTGCCGCTCCCCTCGCGTACCAGACGGCGTGGCGGGCCCTCAGCAAGCGTGGGGGCCTGAAAGAGGGCGAATCGGTTCTGGTCACCGGAGCATCCGGCGGGGTCTCGACCGCGGCCATTCAGATCGCCCGACTGCTTGGGGCGACGGTGTTCGCGGTGACGAGTGGGCCGGGGAACGTGGCGCGGGCCCGCGAGCTTGGAGCGGACGTGGTGTTCGACCGCCTCGAGGGCAGCTTCGCCGCGGGTCTGAAGGAGCACACGGCGGGTCGGGGCGTGGACGTGGTGCTGGACAGCGTGGGCGAAGCGACCTGGGCCGAGTGCGTGCGCAGTCTCGCCCGACTGGGCCGCATGGTAACGTACGGCGCGACCACCGGCCCGCACGGGGAGATCGAAATCCGGCACATGTTCTGGAAGCAGATCAGCGTGTCAGGCTCGACCATGGCGTCGCGATCGGAGTTCGAAACGGTGATGGGGCACGTGGCGGCAGGTGACCTGGTGCCGACCGTAGACCAGGTGCTGCCCCTGGACGCGATTCGGGAGGCCCA
>JABDQB010000267.1 GCA_013042495.1 Gemmatimonadota bacterium | reverse complement strand
GCCCCCGGCGGTTTCACCCTGGACCGGGGCGGCCGGATCCGGAGCCGGGAGGACCGGTTCCTCCTCGTCCTCGGGTACATAGTAGCGCCACACGATGCCGGCGCTGATCTCCGGGAAGACCAGCGTCTGATCCAGATCCACCTCGTCGGTTTCCCAGACGTAGAAGCGCAAACCGGTCGAGACAAAGCCCCGGAAGGACTTGTAGACCGGGAAGCCGACACCCAGGCCGACATTCCAGGTCAGGGCGCTCACGTCGTCGGTGTCGGGGAACTGGTTCAGGATGCCGCCGATTCCGAGCGTGACGAAGGGCCGCGTGTTGTATTTCCGTTCCGGCAGGATGTGGTAGATGATCCCGGCCGTGCCGGTCCAGGTCGTCACCGTGGTCCGGTCGATCTCGGAGCGTGGCTCGCGGATCGTGACATCGATCGTCTGGCCGGGATTGTCGGGATCCGGCCGTTCCTCGATGCGTTCCACCTGGCCGGTGAACACGGCATCCGCCTGACCGATGGTGCCGGTCAGCGAGATTCCGAAGTTCGGGGTGAGATAGAACGTGGTGGCCCCGCCGGCCTGCCAGCCCGGTTCGATCTCTTTTCTCGGCGCGATCACGCTCGAGTTCGGCCCGGCCGGCTGTGGAACCAGCCCGGAGAAGTCCAGAATGTCCTGCGCGCCCGTATCGAACGTGAGCTCGGTGAGTGGGGGCGGGAGCTCGAGATAGGTGGCCCCGCCGATCCAGGAGCCGAATCCCGAGATCTCGATGCGCTCGACCCGGAACAGGCCTTTTTCGTCATCGTCGGCGCCGACCGAGCCCGGATTGGCGTCCAGCCGCCGTTGCATGTCCGGGTCCTGTGCGAATGCGCTCGGAGCGCAGAACAAAGCGAGCCCAAGGGGGAGGAGCAGAACGCAGGAGCGAATTCCGCGGCCAAGCTCGTCAAATCGAGTCATCACAGGAACTTTCGTGAGATTACGACACAGGTGTGCGGACTCATGGTCCACTGGTCATGCGCCCCGGGCGAGGGGGCTCAATGCACGACAGCGGGTGAATTTGGCCCACCCCGGCCAGCCCTGTCAAGGTCGGGCGACCCGGGAGAATCCCGCGCCAATATAAGGACATGGTTTGCCCGGCGGAAGGGGTCGATCTCGCCGGATCGTGACGCGGTCCGGCGTTGTGGAAGTGTCGCATCGCGTTGACAGGGCGGAAATTGCGGTGATATTTTCGCCGATCCCGGTTCTCCTGCGTCCTCGCAGCGGATATCCGGGTTTCGCCGGGGATCCACCCGGCGACGAGCCTGCCCGGCTGCGCCCCCCGCGAGGGGCACGTGGCGCCCGCAGACCGCCCTGATTTCAGCCATATCGAGGAGCAGCACCGTGAAAGCTTACGCACCCGAACACATCAGGAATGTAGCCCTGGTCTCGCACCAGGGCGCAGGAAAGACGACCCTGGCCGAGGCCATCCTGTTCAAGACGGGTGCGATCGGGAGGATGGGCAGCGTGGACGAGGGGACCAGCAACCTCGACTACCACCAGTCGGAAATCGAGCACAAGACGAGCATCTTCACTGCCATTGGTTCGTGCGAGCATGAGCACACGAAGTTCAACCTTGTCGACACCCCCGGGTTCGAGGACTTCCGCGGCGAGGCCATCTCGGCGATGTCGGTCGTGGAGTCGGCGATGGTCGCGGTCCGTGCCGACGGCGGGGTCGAGGTCGGCACCGAGGCCGTGTGGGGCCTCGTGGAGAAGCACGAACTGCCGGCGATCGTGGTCGTCACCAAGATGGACAAGGAGCACGCGGACTTCGACTCGGCCTACGCGCAGATCCGCGAGCGCCTGAGCGGCAAGGCCATCCCGGTCCAGCTGCCCATCGGAGAGGGTGAGGATTTCCACGGGCTGGTCGACGTGGCCCTGGGCAAGGCCTTCCTCTACGACGACAAGGGCAACGCAACCGAGGCGGAGATCCCCGAGGAAATGCGCGACGCCTACGAGGTGGCGCGAGAGGAGCTCTACAACGCAGCGGCGGAGCACGATGACGCGCTCGTGGAGAAGTTCCTCGAAGAGGGCGAGTTGAGCTACGAGGAGATCACGCAGGGCATCCAGAT
>JABDQB010000263.1 GCA_013042495.1 Gemmatimonadota bacterium | reverse complement strand
AACGGCCAGCGGCAGCCGCCGCGCCGAGCCCGACCTGCAGGATCGGCTTCGCCAGGCCGTGGACGGCCTGCCGAAGCCGATCGCGGAGGTCGGGCTCGGCGCGGGACGATTCTCCCGACACTGCCCTGGCCTTCTCGAGATCGATTTCCGACTTCCGGAACTTCTTCACTTTTCTCAACCCGTTCAGGACCACTGAGGTCGTCACCGTGTGCATCCACGTGGACAGGGCCGAATCGCCCCGAAACGTGTGCAGCTTGTTGAAGGCTCGAATGAAGGCTTCCTGCGTGAAGTCCTGGGCCAGCGCGTCGTCGCCCGTCATCCGGTACGCCAGGCGGTAGACCCGGTCCACGTGGGCATCGTACAGGGCGCGTTCCGCCGCGGGATCTCCCGCTCGCACCTTTGCCAGAAGCTGTGAGTCTTCCACTCGCTCGAGCTTTCCTGTCGTCGCCCTATCGGCCTTCGCCGGGCCCCTCCCGGCGCCTTCAAACGATCGGACACGACATCCCTGGAAACGGTTGCGTCGTTTGTGGTCCTGCGCGACGGTTCCTAACTTTGCGACTCGATCGAATCTGCGCAGCCTGTCGGTTTCTCCTTGTGAATGGGTTTGATGAGCCTGATCCACGAACTCGAAGCATTGCAGGCCGAGCGGGGGCACCTGTCAAAAGGCGACCTCCGCGAACTGGCGGTCCGCCTCTCGGTGCCCCAGTACCGCTTGCAGGAGCTGGTCTCCTTCTACCCTCACTTCCGTACGACGCCCCCTGCACCGACTGCCGTGGCGGTGTGCCGGGACATGAGCTGCCATCTCGCGGGAGCCGATGGGCTGGCGGATCGATTGAAGAGAGCCCTGGCCGATCGGCCGGACGTCGAGGTCGAGGAAGCGTCCTGCCTGGGATGCTGCGAGCGCGCTCCGGGAGTTCGGATCAACGGCGTGCCCGTGCGAGCCTCGAATGTTGACGCACTCGTCGAGGTCATTAGAGACGGCGGACCGAAACGCGAGCTCAGGCCACACCGAGCGTGGAAGACGGATCCGCACGGGGACGGGGAGAGCGCCTACGAGGGCATCCGCATGGCGCTCGCGCAGGATGACCCGGACGAGGCCGCCGTGCGCCTGATCGCGGACCTCGAGAAGAGCGGACTGCGGGGCATGGGCGGAGCCGGCTTCCCCACCGGACTCAAATGGAAGCTGGTGCGAGGCGAAGCCGCTGCTCCGAAGTACGTGGTCTGCAACGCCGACGAGAGCGAGCCCGGTACGTTCAAGGACCGGGTGATCCTTGAGGATCTTTCCTATCTCGTCATCGAGGGGATGATGCTGGCCGGCCTCACGATCGGGGCCTCGCGCGGCATCGTGTACCTGCGGCACGAGTACCACAGCGCCCGCGCCGCCCTCGAGGCTGAGATCGAGCGCGCCCGCGACATCGGCTGGCTGGGCGAGGACATCCTGGGCAGTGGATTCGACTTCGACGTGGAGGTGTTCATCTCGCCCGGCGGCTACATCCTCGGCGAGGAGACCGCACTTCTCGAGGCGCTCGAAGACCGGCGCGGCGAGCCCCGCAACAAGCCGCCGTTCCCCGGGCAGAAGGGCCTGTACGGATTGCCCACCCTGATGAACAACGTCGAGACGTTCGCGCATGCCGCGGCCATCGCCGGCGAAGGCGCGGACTGGTGGATGGCACACGGAGTGAACGGGTGTGCCGGGCTCAAGTTCGTGGCCGTGTCCGGACACGTCGAGAAGGCGGGAGTATACGAGATCCCCATGGGCACCACGGTCGCCGAGCTCATCGAACTCGCGGGTGGAGTGAGCGGAGGCCGGGCGCTGAAGGCGTTCGCCCCGGGCGGCGCTTCTTCGCTTTTTCTGCCGCCTGACAGCGCAGGCACGCCGATGGATTTCAAGGCCCTGGAGGACGCGGGAAGCATGCTGGGATCCGGCGCCCTGGTGGTGGTGGCCGAGGGCACTCCGCTGCTTCCTCTGGCCGCCAATATCGTGCGCTTCTTCCGCAACGAGTCGTGTGGCAAGTGCGTGCCCTGCCGGGACGGGACGGAGAAGGCCACGGCGCTGCTCGAGCATGCCGAGGCGACCGGCGAGCCCATCGACATGGATGCGATCGACCGGCTGAACCTGCTCCTCACCGAGACCTCGATTTGCGGCCTGGGATACGTGGCCCTCAACCCGTTGCTCTCGGTGGCAGAGCACTGGCCAGAAGAGGTCCCGGGAGCCCGAAACGGAGGCGGCGCATGAAGATCCGCTGGTTCGTCATCGCGTGGGGTGCTGTCGTCATGTGCTTCGGAGCCTGGTCGATGGTACAGCCCCTCGGCCTCACGCAGATCGCCGATCTGTTTCTCACGGGCAGCGGCCTGTGGGCGGCGGTGGCACTGCGGGTGGGGTTCGGAGTGTTGCTGTGGGTAAGCGCGCCCGCCTCGCGAATGCCCCGTACCCTGCGGGTGCTCGGCGCACTGTTCGTGCTCGGGGGACTCGCTCTTCCCGTGGTCGGGCTGGAACGCATGCAGGGGATCGCGGAGTGGGGGGCCGGCCAGGATGGCAGCGTGCTGCGCCTCGTCGCCCTGATGGCGGTCGGCCTGGGAGCATTCATCGTCTGGTCGATGTGGCCTCGGAAGAGCGAAGTATGAGCGAACCGGTTGCGACGACTACCGCCATTCGACTTACCGTCGACGGCCATGAGGTAGAGGTTCCCGCTGGCACGACGGTGTGGGACGCGGCCCGCGCGGCCGGAGTCGAGATCCCCGTCCTGTGCCACGATCCGCGTCTGCCGCCGGTGGGCGTGTGCCGGGTGTGCCTGGTGGACGTGGGCGAGAAGAAGCTCGCGGCGTCCTGCGTTCGCGAGGCCTCGGACGGAATGACGGTCACCACGCGGAACGAGAAGATCGACGCGTGCCGGAAGGGCCTCGCCGAGTTGCTGCTCTCCGACTACCCGGTCGATTCCGAGTCCGGGTCCAAGACGCACGGCGACGAGTTGCTGGCCCTGGCGGCCGAGTACGGCGCCGAGTGGCCGCCCGCCGGCGCGAACGGCGACCGGACGACGGCGGTGGCGGGGATTCCGGCCGGGGACGGACGCCCGATCGACCAGACCTCGCCGGTTATCCGGGTCGATCACCAGTCCTGCATCCTCTGCGATCGCTGCCTCCGGGCCTGCGATGACGTGCAGGTCAACGGGGTGATCGGCCGCACCGGCAAGGGCTACGCGACCCGCATCGGTTTCGATCTCGACGACCCGATGGGCGTCAGCACCTGCGTATCCTTCGGCGAGTGTGAGAAGGTCTGTCCGACGGGCGCTCTCTCCCTGGTCCAACTGGTGGACCAC
>JABDQB010000259.1 GCA_013042495.1 Gemmatimonadota bacterium | reverse complement strand
CCCCCGACGTCCGTGGCCACCACGGGAAGTCCTCCACGCAATGCTTCCAGGATGCTTCGCGGGAATCCCTCCCAGTGGCTGATAAGCAGGTATGCCTGGAAAGCCACGATCAGTTCGGGCACGTCCTCGCGCATGCCGAGGAAGCGGATCCGGTCGGACAGGCCCAGCGATTCGGCCAGTGCGCGGGTGGCTTCTTCCTGCGGTCCCGATCCCACGAGGTCGAGCTCCCAGTCCAGTTCGAGAAGCGTCGCGAGAGCTCGAAACAGAGTGGCATGGTCCTTCTGCGGCGCGAAACGGGCCACCATGAGAAGCCGGGGCGGGGCCACTCCCGGATCGGCTCTTAGCTCCAAGCCCACATCGGGCATCGCGTTGTGAATGGTCACAAATCGATCCGGGCCGGAGACTCCGCTGTCGATGGCCAGCTGCCGGTCGGATTCACAAACGGTCACGATCCTCTGCGCCAGGGGCGCCATACTCCTCTCGATACGCCACACCATCTTCTGGCGTCGCCCGATCGGGGGACCATCGAACAGCCAGCCGTGCGCTGTGGTAATCGTCGGAATACCGAGACGGCGTCCCGCGATCCGTCCCAGGATGCCGGCTTTGCTGGAGTGCGTGGAAATGATGTCAGGACGCAGCCGGCGAAGGTGGCCGACCAGTTCGCGAAGCGCTCGAAAGTCGACGAAAGGGCGAATCGGACGGGCCATGTGGCGCAGCTCGACGACCTCCACGCCCCGTTCCTCCAGCTGGCGGGCCAGGACGCCTCCACCACCGGCCAGGACCACTACGTCGTGCCCCGACTCCTTGAGAGCAGCGGCCAGGTCGCGGACGTGGATCTGCGCACCACCCAGGTCGTCCGATCGGGTAATAGTATATGCGATGCGCACGGCGGTCTGGGCTGAGGGCGGCAACGGGACAGCGGCGTCAGATCCTGATCCGACGCCGCCCGGAACGGTTCCCGTAGAATGCGCTGACAGCGGCGGTCGCCGCAATACGCGGCGGCGGCCAGCCGTTACTGAACGACCAGTTCGACTCGCCGGTTCTGCTGCCTGCCCTCGGGCGTGGCGTTGTCGCCGACCGGATTGGATTCACCGAATCCCGCCGCGGCGAGCCGGTCCCCATCGATGCCGTACTCTTCGACCAGGAATCGAACGACCGACCTGGCACGTCGTTCCGAAAGATCCTGGTTGTGCGCGTCGTCACCCTCGGCGTCGGTGTGTCCCTCAATCAGGAGCACAAGGTCGGTGTGGGCCTCCATCATCTCGCCGATCTCGCGCAACGTCGGGGTCGACTCCGGCTGGATCGCGTCGCTGTCCGTGGCGAACAGGATACCCTGCGTCGCCACCCGTCCCTCGGCCGCCAGCTTGTCGTACAGATCGCGTCCGCCAGCGGCGAGGCGAATCTGCCCGAGGTAGATCGGTTGATCGGGTTTGCCGCTCAGCACGAAGGTGATCCGATCACTGCGCTCCAAGTCGACGCGCGGGGCGTTCGCGATGCGGGTCTCGTCCATGAATGCCTTGGCATACGCACCGTCGACCATGACGCGGGCCGTCACCAACCGCTCACGAATGGAGAGGTCCTGGATCGTGGAAAGCGGGTGCCTCGCGCCCCATATGCCCGATCCGCGCCAGTTGCCGAAGTTGAAGTGGTTTCCTTCGTAGTTGCTGATGTTGCTCGGTGCCTCGCCCGTGATCACCCGCGTGCCCTGCTGGGTGCCCGGATCGTGAATCACGAATTCGAGCGTGAATTGTTCGGGCACGCCGCCGGCAATCAGGATGGCGAACTGGCTTCTGCTGCCTGTCGCCCGCAACAGGCGCTGCCCTTCCCACTCCACGATCTCCATGTTCCCGCTAGCCCACTCGAGCCTCTGGGGAAAATCGCCGACACGGTCGGACGAGAAGTCATCGACGTACAGGACCTTCTCGCCGGGGACGAAGTCGTAGTTCGCCCACACGCCTTCGCCGGGCTTCGTCGGCGCCCCGACGGCCGCTCCTCCTCCGCCTCCGGCCTGGGCTCCCGCCTTCGCCGGGTCCGTGACCGGCCTGCCCTCATCGTCCGTGATCACGCGGCCCTCGCTGTCGATGAGCACCACGGGCTTACCGGACTTCTCGGCTTCCTCTACGCAGCGGGGATCGTCGAACGCGCACTGGACGGCCTCGGTGACCATGCGATCGACCTGGTTCGCGGTCTCACGCTCCGCCGCGTTGGCGGCAGCCTTCTTCAGGCGACTGATCTGCGCTTCTGCCGTGTTGGACAGGCAGAACAACAAGGCGATGGAGACGGCAAAGACACGAGTGGGGCCTGGAGCGCTCATTCATTCCTCCTGCGAGAGCTGTCGTGGTGAGCGCCCCAAGCTAAACAAATGGCCTGCACGAATGGAAGGACGCGCACTCGATCTTCGTCCGAAGCGTCGCCGTCCTCCGTGGCCGATTACCAGTCCGCCATCATTTCCTCGACCTGGTAACTCGGTCTTATGTCTACCGGCACCGTCTCGGCCAGCCGGTCCAGGGCTCCCTGCATTTCCGGCGAAATCGTCCCGTATTTCTCGACGAAGGCGCCAGCTCCGTCGTAGTCCCCGGTCGCCTGCATCATCAAGTAGACGTGCGCCATCTCCGCGATCGCCACCGGGATGATCTCGAGATCGGCCGCGAACAAACCGGTGTCCTCGTCGTACGTGATCGCCCCTCGCTCCCGCAGGAAATTGAATTGGGTCAGGCAACCCAGGCCGTGAGCTTCCGTGATGCCGAAGCGCACGCACCGGAACATGTCTGCCACGTGATCGATGTACACTTCCTCCAGGAACGCTTCATCGTACAGGCCTTGCCGGGTAAGTATGCGCAGACTGTTCGTACCGACTGCGTCAGCCTTCGCTTCCTCCATGGCCGCATACCGGTCCTGGAGCGCCTGCCGGGCCGTGAGCCCCGGCTGATCGGTCACGTAGTCGGGGCCGAGGCCGTGCGCCAGCTCATGCATCAGTACGCGCGTGAAGTACGGATCGACCGAGATCTTCGCTGCCTGTTCCGGCACCAGGACCCGCTCGGCGATCGGCTTCAGGATGGTCTCGAACTTGGCGTCGATGACGTTCCGCAACATTACCTTCTTGGAGCCCTCTCCCTCGCGGACCCGCGGATCGTTGGGCAGGTTGAAAGCAATGGTCTGAATTCCGGCCCGCGTCTCGCCGCTGGCGTAGATCAGGGTGACCACCGAAATCGGCGACACGAACGAGCGGTCGAGATACTTGTGCTCGTCCGGGATTGGGAGCGCGGCCTCGAGCGCCGGCAGGCTCTCCACCAAACCGGCCAGTCTCTCGCTTTCCACCGGGTCCTTGAGACCGATGAAGGATTCGTAGGAGATCTTGTAGCCGAAGAGCTGGTCCTCGTAATTCTCGTAAGGACCGAGGGTGGGCTCGATCAGGTTGTCGTTCAGCCGCATCCAGGCGACTTCGCTATCGTAGAAATCGTCCGATAGCAGGGCGCCAGCCCTCAGCTCCAGGAACCGCTTGAGCGACGCGTTGGTGGCCCGCTCCGCGGCCGCCAGCAGGTTCTCGGAGGCGGCCTCGAGATGGGAGGCGTAGGCCACCCGATACGGCTCGGCGACCAACTCGCCCCCTTCGGTGCGATGGATAAGGGTGGTCTCGGACTTGAAGGTCGCCTCGTCATCCGGATTCGCCGCGATCCACTCCTGGAACTCCTCGCGCGTCATGTCCTCCGGGTAGAAACCGGCGCCGTGCGGCTTGTCACCCACGCCCTCCAGGAACGGTTCCTCGCCCGTGAGGCGATCCCAGGGCCCATACATGATGTCGTAGTATTCGCGGGTGGCGGCCGATTCCGGGTCGTCCCCTTTCGGGACCAGTTCGTCGGCATCGGCGTTCCCACGCCATGCCTGCAACTTGAAGATGTCGTCGAGGTGCCCGGACGCTTCCACGAGCTCGCGAATCACCCGACGCTGGTCGGCGTCGAGCATCGATTCGTCAAAGCCGAGCGCTACCGGTGCGAACTGTTCGAGACGCGACTGCATCTCCCCGCTGTCGCCGCCAGCTTCTTCGGGGCCAGACTCGCCGGCACAGGCCAGTGGCAGAAACGCGGCCACGGCCACGGCCGCGATCGGTACGCTTCCGATCGAACGCATGATCAGTCCCTCCAATCGCCGGCAGCCGGATCTCGCCCGGCCGCCTTCTTTCTCTCACGCTTCACAGCTGCGGTCACGAAAAGGGCGAATCCGCCCCAGACGAACACGAGAACCACGACCATCGTGATGATTCCCTGGGTGGTCAGAACGCCTCCTCGGTCCAATCCCTATCAACGGAACAGGCGGATTCTACCGCCACGGGAGCGCTCGGGCGAGCAAGACGGGCGGAAGACCGTACGATCTGGCGATGTGACCCGAGGGTCTCCCGCAGCGTCCTTTTGGGTGACGATCCGAGGTCGTCGTCACGAGGTCCGGAGAATACCAGAGCAGGCGACGGAGGGCACATGAACCGTACGCTGCGTGCGTGCAATCGATTCGGCATGGGGGCCACCGTGGGCGATCCCGCCCTGGCCGATCCACGGAGTTGGCTCCTGGGTCAGGTTCGGTCGGACGCCGCTGCCCTCGACGACGCTTCTCTGCCGACGGCCTCGGTCGTCGGTGCGGCGAACCGGGCGCTCATCGAGGCTCAACGGAGCCGCGACGAAGGTGCGATCAGGGTCGCCCGAGAAGAGATCCGAGGAATAGCCCGCGCCGAAGGTGGCGCCGCTCTGCGAGCTCGGGTCACATCGACGGCCCCGTTCGCCGAGCGACTGGTGGCGTTCTGGTCGAACCACTTCTGTGTGTCGGTTCCGGCGAAACCGCCGATTGCCGCGCTGGCCGGACTCTACGAGCGCCAGGTAATCCGCCCGCACGTGTTCGGGCGATTCGAAGACATGGTTCTCGCCTCGGCGCGTCATCCGGCGATGCTCGTGTACCTCGACAACGCCGTGAGCATCGGGCCGCACTCCGCGGCTGCTCGCGGACTGGCTCGCCGGGGACGGGAACGAGGACTCAACGAAAACTATGCCCGCGAGCTTCTCGAACTTCACACGCTCGGCGTGGACGGAGGCTACGCGCAGGAAGACGTCGAGGCTCTGGCGCGGATTCTCACGGGCTGGACAGTGACCGGCTTTGGATTCGCCGATCGCCTGGCCCGCGGACGTGACCGCCGCGGCAGTGGCGCGAACGACAACACCGTGGCCTTCGCGTATCAAGACGTCCTGCACGAACCGGGCGACAAGACGCTCCTGGGCGTTAAGTACGGCGAAGCAGGTGAAGAAGAAGGCCGCCGCGCCATCGCGGACCTGTGCCGGCATCCTTCCACGGCTCGCTTCCTCGCGACCAAACTGGTTCGCCATTTCGTGGCGGACGAGCCGCCCCCGGAGGCCGTGGATCGCATCGTCTCGCGTTGGACCGAAACCGACGGCGATCTCGCCGAGGTATCGCGGGGCTTGATCGATCTGGATGAGGCCTGGATGCCGGAGTACCGGAAGTTTCGGGCGCCCCAGGACTGGCTGACCGCCATGCTTCGCGCGGTGGGGGCGCGCGACGTTCCGGAACCCATCGGCCGGCTCCTGCAGCAGCTCAGGCAACCCCTTTGGGCACCGTCGTCTCCCAAGGGCTACGCCGACACGAAATCGGAGTGGGCCGATCCCGACAGCCTTCTCAATCGAGCCGAACTGGCAAGGAGTGCGGCCGGCCGACTTTCCTCCGCCGCGCTGGCCCGCTCATCCCCAGGCGACCGACGAACCTCCCGGATCGACCCGGAGCGGTTCCTCGAAATCGTGGACGTTTCCAACTCAGACCCGCTCGTGACGCTGCTGGCGGACGGGTCCATCGCTGCGGACGAGCGCACGGCCCTGGTGTTCGGCGGACCCGCGTTTCAGTGGAGGTGACATGAAAAGGCGCGAATTCATACTCGGGATGTGCGCGGGCGGACTGGCTACCTGCGCCGCGCCGATGGTCAGCTTCGCTCGCGTCCCGGGTCGTGGTCGCCTCGTCTTCGTCCTGCTGCGCGGCGGGTTTGATGGTCTCGCGGCCATCGTGCCTTACGGAGATCCCGGCTACCAGGCACTGCGCGGGGCGATGGCTTACGGCGCATCCGATCTGGCGGTACTCGAGGACGGTTTCGGTCTCTCTCCTGGCCTGTCACGTCTCTCCGGCCTGTGGGACGCCGGGGAGCTGGCGGTCGTCCACGCGATGGCGATTCCGTATCGCACCCGCAGCCACTTCGACGGACAGGCGATTCTCGAGACGGGTCTGGAGCGTCCGGACGGAGCCTCCGACGGTTGGCTGAACCGGCTTCTGCAAGTCATGGACGGCGAGCGAGCGGGGCTGGCGGTGGCCGCCGGTCTCCCCCGCTCACTGTCGGGCGAATACCCGGTGGCCACCTGGTCACCGGTGGAACTGGGCGCGCTCGATGACGGATACCTGGAACGCCTTCACGTGCTCTATCGTGCCGACCGGGCGCTGTACGATCGATTTGAAGCCGGTCTGCAGATGCGGGAGGTCGCGGCCGACGATGGGCTGGCGTCCGAGATGCGCGGTCGCGGCAGGCAGGGTCGGATCGCGCCCGTCATGCGGGCCACCGCCCGATTCGTCGGTCAAGCGGACGGGCCGAACGTGGCCGCGGTCGAGTTCGGCGGCTGGGACACGCACGCCAACCAGGGCATGGCCGGGGGGAGCCTGGACCGGCTGCTGGGTCAGCTTGCGGAAGGGATCCTGGCGTTCCGCGAGGAAGTAGGCACGACCTGGGCTCACACGACCATGGTCGTGATGACGGAATTCGGGCGCACGGCCAGGCCGAACGGTACCGGCGGAACGGACCATGGGACGGCAGGTGCAGGCCTCGTCATCGGTCCGGGGGTCTCGCGCGGCCGCGTGGTGACGGACTGGCCAGGTCTCGCCGATCGATCTCTGTACGAAGGACGCGACCTGAAGCCGACCCTCGACACCCGGGCGATCCTGAAGGGCGTCATCGCCGGCGTATTCGATCTAACCGCGGCGCAGACAGGGCGCGTATTTCCGGGCTCGGACGGGGTACGACCCGTGTACGGCCTGATCGTCTGAGGCGCTGAGCCGACTCACTGAGCCGGTCGTTATCCCGCGGCGTCCCACTCCGCGTCAGTCGCCGGCTCCTTCTGGTACTCCATCACCATGAGCCACCTGCCGTCCTTCTTCACGAGCAGGGCCTCGAAGTGAACGAGCGCGACGACGGCCTCGGCGTCCGCGGACTCGAGCGTGTAGCGGAATATCCCGGTCTCGTGCGCCGTCGTCTCGTCATTGACCCGGATACTGAGCCGGAAGTCGACTCCGGCCTCTGCCTTCCCATCACGCGTGTCATCGAAACCCTGCTTCCAGCCGGCCAGCGCCTTCTCGATCGGAAGGCTCCCGGAGCCGCCCGCGACGAGGACCGCGTCCGGGTGATAGAGGCGTGCGTACCCGTCGAAGTCACCCTCAGCGACAGTCCGCGAGATCTCGGCCCAGTAGTCGTCGAGTTCGGCCGGGACCTGGGCCGAAGCGGTCGCCGGCAGCGTCAGCAGGACAGCGGCCGCGGTGAGTATCAGGTTCCTCGTCATCGGATTCCTTCTCTGCCTTCCTCGTTGTCCGGCACACATGTCCTCGCCTGCCCTAACCCATCGGTTCGAACTGCGCCGTGAAATGCCTCAGGAACGGGGGTTCGTAAGTAATCTCGTAGCCACCCATCGCCTCGCGCCGGTCGTACAGGTTGAGAATCGCCTCGACCACGTAATCCACATGGCTCTGGGTGTATACGCGCCGAGGAATCGCCAGTCGAACGAGTTCACTGCGCGCCGCCAACGGCTCGCCGGTCTCGGGGTCTTTGTGTCCGAACATCACACTTCCGATTTCGACGCCCCGGATGCCAGCCTCGCGGTAGAGCTCGACCGTGAGCGAGATGCCCGGAAACTCCAGCGGAGCGATCTGAGGACACATGGCTGCCGCGTCGATGTAGACGGCATGGCCCCCCGGCGGCTGCACGATCGGTACGCCTGCCGCGCTGATGTGGTCCCCCAGGTATGCCGTCGAGGCGATCCGGTATTTCTGGTAGTCCGGTTGCAGCGCCTCGTACAGTCCGACCGCCACCGCGTCGAGGTCCCTGCCGGCGAGCCCCCCGTAGGTGGGAAAGCCCTCGGTGAGAATCAGGAGATCACGCTCCTGCGCGGCGAGGGCGTCGTCGTTCGTGGCCAGGAAGCCGCCGATGTTCGCCATTCCATCCTTCTTCGCCGACATCGTGGCACCGTCGGCGTACGAGAACATCTCGCGGGCGATGTCGATGAGCGCCGTGTCCTGGTAGCCCTCCTCGCGGCGCTGAATGAAGTATGCGTTCTCGGCGAACCGGCAAGCATCGATGTAGAAGGGAACGCCATGCGAGCGACACAGCTCGGACGCGGCGCGGATGTTTGCCATCGAGACAGGCTGGCCACCACCGGAGTTATTGGTGACCGTGATCATCGCAAGCGGAATTCTACCGGACGGTGAGGTCAGCAGCCGCTCCAGGCCTTCGAGGTCGATGTTGCCCTTGAACGGGCCGCGCGTGGCCAGGTCCGCCGCTTCCGCGCACGGCAGGTCGCGGGCTTCGGCCCCCGTGAATTCGATGTTGGCCCGGGTCGTATCGAAGTGCGTGTTGTTCGGAATCATGTCTCCCGGCTGGCAGACGGTGCTGAACAGGATCCGCTCGGCCGCCCGTCCCTGGTGGGTCGGTATCACGTTCCGGAAGCCGAAGATGTCCTGTACCGCCGCCTTGAAGCGATGATAGCTGTCGCTTCCCGCATACGACTCATCCCCCCGCATGATGCCGGCCCACTGTTCGGCGCTCATCGCCCCTGTGCCGCTGTCCGTCAGCAGATCGATGAGCACGTCGCGCGCCTGCAAGCGGAACACGTTGTAACCCGCCTCGCGAATGTGCTCCTCGCGCTCATCCCGCGTCGTCATGCGGATCGGCTCGACACTCTTGATCCGGAACGGCTCGATCACGGTGTGAATGGGTCTCGGATTACGCATGGCCTTCGAGCTCCAGCGTGTCGGAGATACCACGCATGGCTTCGATGACGAAATCGATATGCTCGGTCAGGTCCTCGCCTATGATCTCGGTGTATTCTCGAATTTCTTCCCGGTTCACGGCCGCCGCGAACGATCGGTCCTTCAGCTTCTTCTTCACCGATTTAGACTTGAGATCCGAGATACCGGTCGGCCTGACCAGCGAGCACGCGATCACGAAGCCCGTGAGTTCGTCCACGGCGCGCAGCGTTCGCGCCATCAAGCTCTCCGGCTCGACGCCCGTGTGCTCGGCGTGCGCCATGACGGCGTGCAGAATCTCGTCGGGCCAGCCGTTCTCGCGCAGGATCGCCACGCCACTCGATGGGTGCTCCTCCACCGGACTCAACGCGTCGTTGGGATAGCGCTCGTAGTCGAAGTCGTGGATCAGGCCGGTCACGCCCCACAGCTCCTCGTCTTCGCCGTACTTTCGTGCATACGCGCGCATGGCCGCCTCAACGGCGTACATATGCTTCCTCAGGTTCACGTTCTCCGTATATTCCTGCATCAGCGCGAGCGCCTGCTCACGGCTCGGAGCTTCTGACATGGCCTTCTCCTCTCCCTCGGCTTTCACCGATCTTCTGCTTCCTCGAGCAGCGCGGCCCGAGTCACCGTACCGGACCCAAAGCGCTCGGCCAGGACGTCCACGGCTTCCGCCACCCGCGTGTCGACACCGGTGTCGGATACGAATAGATCCGCCTGTCCGCTCGCCACGCGGTCCAGCGACGAGAGCGTCACACCGACGAGGCGAACTCGCAGCCGCGGCCGGTCGGCGGCCCGGAACAGTTCCTGCGCCACGGGCCAGATCTTCTCGACGGTGTTGACCGGTTCCCTGAGCGTGCGCCTCCGGGTGACCGTCTCGAACCCTTCCCAACGCAGCTTCACGGTGACCGTGGCTCCGGCCAGGTGCTTTCGCCGGAGCGAAGTGGCCACCTGCTCGGTCAGGTGAAGAAGCGCTCGCTCCACGACCTTTCGGTCTGCGACGTCTTCGCCAAACGTGGTTTCCTTCCCAAGTGATTTCCGGACGTGAGCGGAGACGACCGGTCGGTCATCCACTCCCCGGCTGAGGCGGCTGAAGCGATCGCCCATCGAATCGCCGAACGCCCGGAGCAGAACGTCCCGGTCCAGGGTTGCCACCTCTCCGATCGTGGCGCAACCCAGCCGCCGGAAGCGTTCGAGTGCCTTCGGTCCGGCACCCCACAGGCGACCGATCGGAAGGGGAGCCAGGAACTGCGTTTCCTGTCCTTCCTCGACGACCACCAGCCCGTCGGGTTTGTCGAGGTCGCTCGCGATCTTCGCGATGAACTTCGACCCCGCACAGCCGATCGAGGCCGTGAGTCGCTCTTCTTCACGGATCGCGCTCTTGATCCGCGCGGCGATCGTCGGTCCGTCGCCGTACAGTCGCCGGCTGGCCGTCACGTCCAGAAAGGCTTCGTCGATGCTGATCGGCTCGATGAGGTCGGTGAACCGTTCGAAGATCTGACGCACGCGCCGCGAGATCTCGCTGTAAAGGCGCATTCGGGGTCGCAGATAGACGGCCTTCGGACAGCGCCGCCACGCCTCGGAAATCGGCATGGCCGACCCGATGCCATATCGCCGCGCCGCGTAGTTGGCCGTGGCGACGACGCCTCGACCGCGCCCTTCCTTCGGCTCGGACCCGACCACGACGGGCTTACCCAGAAGCGCCGGATTCTCTCGCTCCTCGACGGCCGCGTAGAACGCGTCCATGTCCACGTGGAGGATGGCCCGCTTCCCCACCGTCACCACCTCATTCCTGTCCGGCCGCCCATCGCTCCTCCACCACGCGCCGCAGGACGGCGGGGTAGTCGCTGATCAATCCGTCCACCCCCAGGTCGAGCAACTGTCGCATCTCGTCCGGGCGATTGACGGTCCACACGAAGACGCCCTTTCCCTGCGCATGCATGCGGCGCACGAAGCCGCGAGTCACGATTCGCACGGCGCCCTTGCGAACGGGGACCATGGCGGCCGTCAGATCGGAGGGAAGCGGCCGGCGGACGCCGAGTTTACCCCACAGGACAAATCCCAGCAGGTCTGTCTGGTACGCGCAGCGCCAGCGCGCTGCAGCTCCGGCAGGCCCCACCTCGTCCGAATTGAATCCGCCCACGATGATCCGATCGTACCCGGACTGTCCCGGCAGCCACTCGGCCAGAAGCCGACCGGCTGCGGCGCTCTTGACCTCGAGAATCGCGGGGAGGTCGCCGATGGCCTCCATCGCCTCGTTCAGGGTCGGAATCCGTACCCCCTGTCCCCGGAAAGGGAAGCTCTTGCCCTCGTCCGGCGTGAAACGAAAGCCCGCGTCGAACGTCTGGAGCTCTGCCATCGTTCGCTGGTCTACCGGGCCCGCGCCATCCGTGGTGCGTTCGAGCGTGGGATCGTGGATGACGACGAGCGTCCCATCCTTCGAAGCGTGCAGGTCGATCTCGATGGCCTGCGCGCCCACCTCCACGCCGTGCCGGATCGACGGAACGGTGTTCTCCGGAGCCACGCCGCGGGCTCCGCGGTGACCGATGATGCGAATGCCTCCGCCGGGTCCAAACATGCCTGCACAGTAGCGCGCCGGCTGCGCGGATGTCCAACGCGACGTTAGCTTCCGAGGGCGGCCCGTTCGGGCCGGCGGTTGACGGATTCCGGCGGCGTGTCGGCCGACCCGCCTTCTCATGGGAGGTGCCTTGCGAGTCCTGGTCTGTCCCACCGCGTTCAAGGAGAGCCTGACCGCCGGGCAGGTCACCGACGCGGTCGCGGAAGGCGTGCGACGCGGCCTGCCCAGCGCCGCGATTCGGGCGATGCCGGTCTCCGACGGCGGCCCGGGTCTACTCGACTCGATCCTGGCGGCCGAGAGCGGCGAGATTCGAATGTCCCGGGTCAGCGGTCCCCTCGGAAGCCCCGTCGAAGCCAGGTCGCTCTGGGTTTCTCCAAGTACGGTCGTGATCGAGACGGCCGACGCGTGTGGGCTGCACCTCGTTCCGTCAGCGAGTCGAGACCCCATGCGAGCGGATACACGGGGTGTCGGCGAACTCGTGGCCGCGTGCCTAGAGCAGGGAGCCACCGAAATCGCGATGGGGCTGGGCGGGTCGGCCACCGTGGATGGAGGCACGGGGCTCGCGCGTATCTTCGGCTATCGATTCCTGGACCTGGACGGTGCGGATCTGCCTTCGGGAGGCGGCGGGCTGGCAACCCTGGCGCGTGTGGCGCCCGGCCCTCCTCTCGCTGCCGGAGTGGTCGTGACCGCGATCGCCGACGTTCGAGCGCCGCTCGCCGGTCCGGATGGTGCGGCACGCCGCTTCGGCCCGCAGAAGGGCGCGAGCTCACGACAGGTCGAGACCCTGGAGGCAGGACTCGTGCGCCTGGCCGACCGATTGCGAGAGGATCTCGGACGCGACGTGGCCGATCTGCCCGGTGCTGGAGCGTCCGGAGGCCTGGGAGCCGGTTGCGCCGCCTTTGTGGGTGCGTACCTGGTAACGGGAAGCGACTGGGTACTGGACCGACTGGACTTCGAGAGAGCGCTGGCCGGCGCCGATCTGGTGGTTACCGGCGAGGGAGCCTGGGATGCGACCAGTTCCATGGGTAAGATCACGGGCGAAATACTGCGTCGAAGTCGCCTGGCCGACGTGCCGGCGCTGCTCGTGTGCGGCCGCGCTTCCGGCCCGGCTCCTCCCGGCGTCGGAGTCGTTGGCGGCAGCGGGGCCTGGCTGGGCCCCCGTGACCTGACCCGTCTGGTCGCGGAGGCCGTCGGCTGACGCTATCCTATCGGCTCCCTTTCCCGGCATGGGCGGGGAATCCGACTTCACGGACCGAACCAGAGACGCGACCGAATAGCGGAGGATGCGGTGAGCACCGACACGGGCCACCCCGAGAACTTGATGGAAAAGCTGGTATCCCTGGCCAAACGGCGGGGATTCATCTTCCAGTCGTCCGAGGTGTACGGCGGCGTGGGAGCCGTGTACGACTACGGCCCCCTGGGCGTCGAGCTCAAGAGGAACGTGCGCGAGGCGTGGTGGGCGGAGATGGTGCATCAGCGTGAGGACATCGAAGGCCTGGACGCCGGGATCCTGATGCATCCCGAGGTGTGGGTGGCGAGCGGGCACGTCGAGGGATTCACGGACCCGCTGATCGAGTGCCGTAACTGCCACCGTCGATTCCGCGCCGACCACGTAGAGGGAGATCAGTGTCCGACGTGCGGTGTCAAAGGTCAGTTCACCGAGCCGCGGAACTTCAACCTCATGTTCAAGACCTTCATGGGGCCGGTGGAAGACTCGACAGCCGTGGTCTACCTGCGACCCGAGACTGCGCAGGGAATCTTCGTCAACTTCCGCAACGTGCTGGACAGCGCCCGCCAGAAGATTCCGTTCGGGATCGCACAGGTGGGCAAGGCGTTCCGCAACGAGATCACCCCCGGGAACTTCACCTTCCGCACGCGGGAGTTCGAGCAGATGGAGATGCAGTTCTTCGTCGAGCCCGGTACGGACGAGGAGTGGTATCATACCTGGAAGGAACGTCGGCTGGAGTGGGTCAAGTCACTGGGCATTCGGGCAAGCCGGCTCCGACTCGAGCCTCACGGTCCCGACGAACTCGCCCACTACGCGAAAGACGCGGTGGACATCGAGTATCTGTTCCCGATGGGATGGCGCGAGTTCGAGGGAATCCACAACCGGACGGACTTCGACCTGACCCGGCACCAGGAGCATTCGGGCAAGAAACTCGAGTACGTCGAGTCACACTCCGGCAAGCGTTTCATCCCCTTCGTCATCGAGACCTCCGCCGGTCTGGATCGTACGGTCCTGGTGATTCTGGCCGATGCCTACCACGAGGAGGAGGTCGAGGGAGAGCCGCGCACGGTGCTTCGCATTGATCCGCGTCTCGCGCCCACCAAGGTCGCCGTGTTCCCGCTCGTCAAGAAGGAAGGCATGCCGGAAATGGCTCTGCGGATAGCCGCTGATCTGCGCAGCCGGTATACCACGTTCCATGATGTCAGCGGGTCGATCGGACGGCGTTATCGAAGGCAGGACGAGGCCGGGACTCCGTTCTGCGTCACGGTTGATGGTCAGAGTATCGAGGATGGTACCGTGACCGTGCGCGATCGCGATACGCTCGAACAGGTTCGGGTGGCGGCGGACGGGCTCTCGGACTATCTGCGCGAGCGGATCGACGGGGAGACGGACAACTGACCGTTCCCGGGCCGGACCGAGCGGAGAATCCGTGGGCCTGACGATCGCCGAGATCCGGGACAGGGCGGAGCGTTTCCGGGCGACCGTGTTCCAGGAGCTGCACGACGTGAGGTCGGGTCGCAAGGCGTGGCCGGAACTGGTCCCCTTGTTCCAGACCCAGGGCATCCTCGAGTCATCCCGCACGTTGCCGGTCATCGAGCGCGCCATCGCGTCCGCCGAGGACGAGGAGGAGCGCGAGCTGCGCAAACTCCTGCGCTGGGCAGCTCGACATCACCTCGAGGCCCACAATGCCCGACTCGATGACGAATTCGCTCACTGGCGGGCGACCGCCAAGGTGGAGACGGGCGACATAGCAGTCCCCGTCAGTCAGGCGTCGAACCTCATCCACGCGAATGACTCACGTGAGGTGCGGAGACAACTTGAGGAAGCCCATCACGATACGCTGGAGGAAGCTGTCCCCCTGCAGCTCGACCGCCTCAGTCGTTGGCGGGAGGCCGCTGCCGAACTCGGCTATGGCGGGTATCGGGAGGCCGTTGAGCGGCTTGCCGGCGTCAACCTTGTCGGTGTCCTCAGCGAGGCGCGCCGCTTGATCGAGGAAACGGAAGACGTCTACCGCGAGGTCGCGCGCGATGAACTGAAACTCCGCCTTGGAATCCGACCCGAAGACGCCGAGAGTCACGACGCGGGATGGCTCAAGCGAATGCCCTGGCTCGATGGTTCCTGCCAGGAAGGCGACGTCCTTGGAATCCTGAGAAAAGACCTGCGCGACATCGGGCTGCCCCTGGAGTACGGCGGTCACGTGACGCTGGAGCATGAGCCGTTTCCCGGACCCGGGATGATCGCGCACTGTACGCCGGTGCGTATACCGGACCAGATCCACTTGCTGGTCACGCCAACGATCACGCAGCCCGGTTGCGTGGCCCTGCTCAGGTCGGTGGGCCGGGCGCTTCACTACGCCTACACGGACTCCCGGCTCTCGTTCGAAGACCGTGCCCTCGGAGACCTTGCCGTGGTGAAGGGCCATGGCCTGCTCTTCTCGGGTCTGAGCCGGGAGGAGGCCTGGGTGCGACGAACGCGTGGTCTCGAGGGCCAGGCCCTGGAGGAGTATCTGCGGACGGCGGCGATGACCGACCTGTTCTCCCTTCGGGAAGCGGCGGCGCGTTTCGAGTTCGAGATTGAATTGTCAGAGGAACCCAGTCCGGGTGAGCTTGGGCCCGCCTGGGCCGAGAGACTCACCGCCGCGACGGGTTTTCGCTTCCACCCGCGTTCGTTCCTGGAGAGGCTGGGGCAGAGATTCGGGGTCGCTCGCTTCCTCCGGGGCCGGATGCTCGCCGCTCAGCTCCGCCGGGAGCTCCGCGAGCGGTTTGACGAGGACTGGTACCGGAACCCGCTGACGGGGCCGTTCCTCGCGGACTGGTTCGCACACGGTCTTCGATTCTCGGCAGCCGAGCTCGGGGCCTCGCTGGGCAACGACCGGCTGAGTGCGGACGCCCTGATCTCGGACCTGCGGGAGCCGTTCCAATGAGACGACTTTCGGTCGCTCTCTGCCTCTCGCTGGCCGTCGCATCGCCGGTCCGCGGACAGGAAGAGGCCGAGCCTGGAGCCCAGGACTGGCCGACCCCCGGCCAGCTGAACGGGTGGTTCGCTCCGACGACTCCAGCTCAGGCGGGCGAATACCTGTCCGACCTGGCCGACGCGTTCGACATGGTCGAACTCGACACCCTGGCCTGGGTCGACGGCGGATCGGTGGAGCCGGATTCGGCCTTGCCGGTTCTGCTCGCGGGGGTTCGCAGACCGCCCTCCGGAGAGGACCGACGGCTCCGGGTCCTCGTTCTGTCGGGGCAGGGAGGCGACGATCTCTCCGGCACCGAGGTCAGTCTTCAGATCATCCGAGAGCTGGTTCTGGGAGAGATCGGGGACCTCCTGGATGCCCTGGATCTGGCTTTCGTCCCGGCGTCGAATCCGTGGGGGCTGCTCTGGTGGGTTCCCGATGAGCCATCCGGAGTGGATCCGACTCGCGACCACTCCAGGTTGCTCTCACCCGCGACGACGGCCGTGCACGACTTGGTCAACACATGGCGGCCGCACCTGGTGGTCGAGATGCGGGAAATCGGTCCGATGGTCTATCGCGTCCAGTCCGGCCTCCCGAAGCATCCCAACGTGGACCCGGACCTGGCCGCCTACGGCCGTTTCTACCTGCTGCCATACGTGGCGAACGAGCTGGCCCGTGCCTCGGTGACCTTCCGTGAATACGTGGCGGTCGGGCCGGCGTCCGAAGGTCTTCAGACATCGCTTCAGGGAGCTGAAGCGCTCCCCGAGGGGGCCTACCTCACGCCGGGGCACCTCGGAGCGGACCGGGCAGGGAATGCGTTTTCGCTGGCAGGAAGCCTGTCGGTCATGCTCGGGGCCGCATCGCTAGGCGGCGCGGACGGACTCAGTGAGCGGGTCCAGCTCTTGTACCAGTCGCTCGGCTATCTGCTGGAAGTGGCTGCGAACCAGGCCGAAGGTCTCCTCAACTGGTCGGCCGAGGCGCCGAAGGTTCTTTCGCTACGCCACGACTGGGTGCGAGACGAAGAGCAGCCCGATCTGGTGTGGCTGGTGTGGAACGACCGTGGACGAATAGTCCAGCAGACCACGGATCGATGGCGCTCCGTCATTAGAAGGAAACTGGTCCTTCCGGTGCCGGCCGCGTGGGTGATCGAACCCACAGGCTCGGAGTGGGCAACGCTGGTGACGGCGCATGGATTCGAGATCGAACGCCTGAGCCGCAAGGAAGTCCTGGAGGTCGGCTCCTATCCGGTCGGAGCGGTTTCGATGCTGCCAGCAGAACTCGGGAGTGGCCTCCCACGGGATTCGGCTCCGGACGGGTCGAATCTCCTGGTCCGTGGCGAGCGGGAATTCCCCGCGGGGGCGTGGATCGTTCGCGCCAGCCAACCGGGGGTCAGGCTCCTGTTCACCGTGATCGAGCCGTGGTCGCAGGATGCGCCGCTCGGCCGCGAATCGCCTCCCGGCGGGACTCCGGGGGGTATCGAAATGTATCCGGTGCACCGCATCGAGGTCGGAACGTCCCTGGAGTCTCTGCGCACCGAGCCCGCGGAGCCTGGCGGGGTGAGAGCCGGCCCGGCGGACTGAACGGGCCATGATTCTTCTGGAAGGAACGCTCCTCCCGATCCTCGGCTTCCTGTCGATCGTCTACGGGGCCCTCGTCCTCTTCCGCAATCGGCGGCTCGTGCGTCCACCGATCGTCGGCACCGACGGCGCCGCGATCGGCGAGCGGGCGTTCACATTCACCGACGGCGAGAAGGTGGATTACGTGGTCGTCGGGCCCACGGAACCGGTTGGTTCGACTCCCGATCTTCCGTCGATATTCCTGGTGCCGGGCGCCGACGGGATGAAAGAGACGTTCCGTTACCAGGTGCCGGCCCTGGCCCGCCGCCGGAAGGTCGTCTGTGCGTCTTTGCGCCGCCGGCTTTCCCCGGAGGACACGTTCGATCGGCTGGTGGACGACGTGGCCGAGCTGGCGGGCGAGACCACCTCAGGCCGGTTCGTCCTGCTCGGGCAGAGCCTCGGCGGCGCGATCGCCATGCGGTTCGCGATTCGCTGGCCGGATCGCGTCGCCGGCCTGGCGCTCTCCAACACGCTGGCCCACGTCGGCTATGATCACGTGGGTCTGAACCGGGTCCTGCTGGCGCCAATCGCCATGGCTACCACCCGCTACCTCCCGACGGGATTCGCCCGGATCCTGGCCAGGGCCTGGAGCCACCTGGAAGTGTGGATCTACGATGCTTCCCCCGGCAGCGAGCGAGTCGTGGACTATGCCCTGTGGACAGGTCCGCGGACCGTGCCGTCTTCCGTATCGAACGCCCGCGTGGAACGGTTCAAGAAGACCGACCTGCGACCGGAGCTCTCTTCGATCTCGGCTCCCACGCTGGTCCTCAAGGGTCCGCGGGACCACTATGTGCCGCCGGCCGCGTCACATGAAATCGTGTCGCTGGTGCCGGGTGCGATGTACGCGGAGGTCGCCGGCAGCGGGCATTGCTCGCACCTTTCGATGTCAGCCAGCTTCAACAGTCTTCTGCTTCGATGGCTGGCGACCGTCGTGGACGGGGCGGTCGATCGATCGACGCCCGAAGGAGACCCGGGATCCGGAACGGAGGTCAGAGAGTGACGGAGAAGCAGCGCTTTTCGTCGCGCTGGGGGACCATGCTGGTCATGCTTGGCATGGCCGTAGGGACCGGGAACATATGGCGTTTCCCTCGTGTCGCCGCCACGAATGGAGGCGGATCGTTCCTCTTCGCCTGGGCCATTTTTCTCATACTGTGGTCCGTTCCACTCATCCTGGTCGAATTCGCGATGGGGCGGGAAACACGTCGCGGGCCGGTTGGCGCATTCGCCCGACTGCTCGGTCGCGGCAGCGCCTGGATGGGAGCGTGGGTCGCCTGCACGGCCACGGCGATCATGTTCTACTACTCCGTCGTGATGGGCTGGACGATTCGATACCTGTGGGGTGCGCTCACACGTGGAATCCCCATGACCTCGCCCGAGGCCGCGATGGGTTTCTGGGAAGGATACGCGGGCTCCGGGGCAGCGGTCCTGACCCATGGAATCGCCATGGCCCTCGGGGTCGCGGTCGTCGCCTTCGGCGTCCGCGGAATCGAAAGGGCCGCCCGCGTACTGATTCCCACGCTGTTCGTCCTGGTCATCGTCCTGGCGATACGCGCCGTCACGCTGCCGGGTGCGGAACGAGGGCTCGCGTTTCTGTTTACCCCGGATTGGGGCGACCTGCTCAGTGCGCGCATCTGGCTCGAAGC
>JABDQB010000254.1 GCA_013042495.1 Gemmatimonadota bacterium | reverse complement strand
GGCGGACAGAACGCGCTTCATATGGCCCGGACTCACCATCACTCGAGACACCAGCTGCGTGCCGTTGGGAGCGCTGAGCAGGAAGTCCAGGATGAACTCTTCCCGCGTATGAGTGACGAGCATGTTGTTGCTGTACCGACCGCGCGCCACCTCGTCGTTCGCGTTGATCTGCACCTGGGGAGAAGCTTGGCGAGTGGGGTTGTCTGACATCGGGAACGAGCTCCGTGGGTAGCGATGACCGGACCGAAGGCGAGGGTCGAACCTAACACCGGCTGAGGCGGGCGTCAGCCGCCTCGCGGAACGTCCCTGAGGTCTACGCTCCCGCTTCCGCCACCACGCCATACCAGGTAGACGGCCATCACAATCACCGCAAGCGGGACCACGGGCCCGTTCGGCTGTAGAGGAAACGCGGAGGGATCGTCCACGGTCAAGTGCACGTATGCGGCGACTGACATGATGGCGATGATGACCAGGGCGACCACGCGGGTGAACGCTCCGATCAGAAGGGCAAGACCCGCGGCGATTTCGACGATCGGCACCACCCACCTGGCAATCCCGATCATGGGAATCCCTGAAACGGCCAACTGCTCGGAAAACGCCTCTGCCAGCATGGGAACGGCCAGCTTCATGACGCCGGTGATGAGGAACAGCGCCCCGAGAGCCATCCGGATCGCCCCGGCAAGGCTGTCGTCACTGGTCCGACGCAGGTCTAGCACATCCATTGGATCGAGGTCTCTTTCGCGCCGCTACTCAAGGTGACGGTCTCCGTCTATTCAATGTGCCGCCCTCCGAGCCTCTCCAGCAAGTCGTGGTGGCTCGCTCCTCCGCGGACGTGGAGGCGTGGAATGGCTCGGTTGCGACCATATTGCCGCGGCGCCGGCGCCTCTGTATGACTAGAGGAACCGGGGGTCGTACGGTCCCTGGCCGTCCGGCGGAAACCAACGAAGGGGGAGCCATCACTCCTGCCTACATGCTGCCCGGGACTCCTTTCCACGAACGGACCGCTGCATTGTGCAGGGCGAGCAATTGGCGCCCTTGGGCGGGCTACCTGGCTGCCGGGTCGTACGACCTGTATCACGACAGGGAGTACTGGGCCATCCGGAACGCCGCGGGCCTCATCGACGTGTCTCCCCTCTACAAGTATCTGATCCGGGGCCCGGACGCCGTGCGCTTTCTGGATCGCCTGGTTACGAGGAACGTCCACAAGTGTCGTGTCGGCCGGGTGATGTACACGCCCTGGTGTGACGGAGACGGAAACGTGATCGATGACGGCACCCTCGCCCGACTGGACGAGAGCGTCTTCCGCCTGACATCCGCAGACCCGAGCCTCCTGTGGTTTCACGACAACGCGGCCGGCATGGACGTGTCGTGCGAGGACATCTCGGGGTCTACCGCAGCCCTGGCGCTCCAGGGCCCCAATGCCCGAAAGATCCTGGACGCCATCTCGGAACCAGGCATCGCCGATCTCGGCTTCTTTGGAGTCACGGACGTGGAGTTGGCCGGAATCCCGGTTTCCGTGTCCCGGACCGGGTATACGGGTGACCTCGGATACGAAATCTGGGTGGACGCGGGCGAGGCCATTCCCTTGTGGGATGTCTTGATGGATGCCGGGCGGTCGTACGGGATCGTTCCGACCGGGCTGATGGCCCTGGACATGGCCCGGATCGAAGCCGGGCTCATCCTGGTAACCGTGGACTACGTGCCCACGCACCAGGCTCTTCTCGAGAGTCAGAAATCCACGCCACTCGAACTCGGCCTGGATTGGACCGTGGACCTGGGCAAGGAACACTTCGTAGGCCGGGACGCGCTGGCTCGCCAGGCCGAGACCGGGCCCGAGTGGCAGCTTCGAGGCCTCGAGATCGACTGGGTGTCCCTGGAGCAGGCCTACGGCAGCGCAGGTCTGCCCCCGATGGTCCCTTCCTCCGCCTGGCGCACGAGCGTGCCCGTGTACGACGGGCGCGGTCAGGTCGGATATGCGACGAGTGGTTGCTGGTCACCCCTGCTCAAGAAGTACATCGCGTTGGCCCACCTCGAAGGAACCGCCGGCGATCTGGAAACAGGACTGGAGATGGAGGTGACGGTCGAACATCAACGGCTCCGGGCCTCCGCTACCGTCGTGGAGACCCCGTTCTTCGATCCGCCGCGAAAGAGAGGGTGAGGGTGGGTAGAGCAGGCGTGTATGACGCCATCGTGATCGGCGGGGGCCACAACGGTCTCACCACGGCCGCGTACCTGGCTCGGGCCGGTCGGAAAGTGCTCGTCCTGGAACGGCGTCACCTGGTCGGGGGCTCGACGGTCACCGAGGAGATCTTTCCCGGCTACAAGTTCTCGGTGCTGTCCTACGTGGTCAGTCTCCTCCGCCCGGAGATCATCCGGGAGTTGCAGCTCTCACGACACGGCCTGGAGATCCTCCCGCTCGAGAGCACCTTCACTCCGCTTCCCGACGGGGACCACCTGGCTCGATGGGCGGATCACGACCAGACCCGACGCGAGATCTACCGGCACTCCCCGCTGGACGCCGACGCGTACGACCGGTTCGGCCAGCTCATGTATCGAATGGCGCTGGCCGTGAAGCCCATCCTGTCCATGGTGCCGCCGGACCCCACGTCCCTGAGCCCGAAGGACCTTCGGGGATTGCTCCGGCTCGACAGGCACCTACGCGATCTGGGCGACACGGACTTCTTCATGCTGTACAAGCTCATGACCATGAGCTCGGCCGATTTCCTGGACGAGTGGTTCGAGACTGACGCCCTCAAAGCCACCATGTCCGCGAGCGGAATCATTGGCACGTTCCTCGGTCCGCGCTCTCCGGGAACGGCCTACGTACAGCTCCACCACTACATGGGCGAGATCGACGGGGCCTTCCGGGCCTGGGGGTTCGCGCGGGGGGGGACCGGGGCGGTGGCGGATTCGATCGCCTCGGCAGCCCGAGCGCTCGGAGTCACGATCCGAGAGAACGCCACGGTCGTGCAGGTGATCGTTCGCGGCGGTCGCGCCGTCGGCGTCGCGCTGGAGGATGGGGAAGAAATCAAGGCGCGAACGGTGGTCTCCGGCCTCGACCCGCGGCGTACCTTTCTCAGTCTGGTGGACGAGGCCGACTTGCCGCAGGACTACGTTCACGCGATCAGGCGCTACCGCAGCGTGGGGTCATCCGGAAAGGTGAACCTGGCCCTCGGCGAGCTGCCGGATTTCACGAGCCTCCCGGGTGATGGAGATCACCTGCGCGGCGCGATATCGATCAGCCCGAGCCAGGACTACCTGGAGCGCGCCTACGACGATGCCAAGTACGGCGAGTTCTCGAGGCGTCCGTACATGGACGTGATCATCCCGTCGCTCATCGACCCGGGGATGGCTCCGCCCGGAAAGCACGTGATGTCCTGCTTCGTGCAGTACGCGCCATACGCCCTCAACGGTGGTTGGAACGACGAGAGGCGGGAGGCATTCGGCGACACCGTCATCGATACGTTGAGCGAGTACGCCCCCAACCTGCGCGGCGCGATCATCCACCGACAGGTTGTCACGCCCCAGGACATGGAGGACGAATTCGGCCTGACGGGCGGCAACATCTTTCACGGTGAGCTTTCCCTGCAGCAGTTGTTCTTTCTGAGGCCGGCTCCGCGGTGGGCCAACTACCGGACGCCCGTTCGCGGCTTCTACCTCTGCGGGTCCGGGACTCACCCTGGAGGGGGGATCTGCGGCGGACCCGGGCGGTTGGCAGCCCTGGAGATCCTGAAGGGCGGCGTCCGATGAGCCAGTCGTTCGATGCGATAGTGATCGGTGCGGGACAGAACGGGCTCGTGACGAGCGCTTACCTTGCTCGAGCGGGCCGGAACGTCCTGGTCCTCGAGCAGCGGGACAGAGTCGGGGGCGGAGCGTCCACCGAGGAACTGTTCCCGGGTTTCAGGTTCGATACGGGGGCGCACCGCGCTGCGCAGCTGCATCCCGCCATCTCACGGGACCTGGACCTGAGCGCGCACGGGCTGGAGATGATTCCGTCCGATCCGGCGGTCTTCGCCCCGCTCGCGGACGGACGGCATCTCCTGCTAAGTGCGTCGCCCTCGGCGTCGACCGAGTCGATCCGGGCGTTCTCGGCCACCGACGCGGATCGATGGGCCGATTTCAATGGCTTTGCTGGCATGGTGGCGCGTTTCCTGACGTCCATCTTCTCGGTCGAGCCGCCTGAGATTCCCCGACCCTCCGCGTCTGACATGCGCCTGCTTGCTCGAATCGGCTTTGGTCTGCGCAAACTGGGCCGGCGCGAGATGGAAGAGGTCGTGCGCGTCCTTCCGATGTCGTGCCTCGAGCTCCTTGACGAGTGGTTCGAATCGGAGCCGCTTCGCGGTGTCCTGGCCGGCGTGGCCGTCCAGGGGGGAGCCCATGGACCGATGGCTACGGGTACCGCTCTCAGCCTGTTTCGTCGGGCGACGGGATCCGCATCCGGAAGCCCCGCGACGCTCCTCCGTCCGAGGGGGGGCGTCGGGCGCTTGAGCGAGGCCCTGGCCTCGGCGGCCCGGGGTGCGGGCGTCGAGATCCGCCTGGACCGCGCGGTCAAGCACGTCCGACTGCGTGAGGGGCGGGCTGCCGGTGTCGTCCTGGAAGATGGAACCGAAATCTCCGCGCCCACGGTGGCCTCTGGAGTCGGCCCCGGAGTGACCCTGCTGGGCCTGTCGGATCCGGCGACGCTGGACCCCGAGTTCGTCCGGGCCCTGAAGGCCGTGCGCTACCGGGGAGCCACCGCCAAAGTGCACCTCGCGCTTGGCGAGCTACCCCGTTTCGATAGCCTGCCGGGTCCGGGGCCGCACCTGAGTGGCGCGATCTCCATCAGCCCCAGCCTGGAGTATGTGGAACGCGCGTCGGATGCGGCCAAATATGGACGGATCTCGGAGGAGCCCTACCTCGAAGCGGTCATCCCCACGGTGGCGGAGCCGGACCTGGCGCCGGACGGAAAGCACGGCATGTCCGTTCTCGTTCAGTATGCGCCGTACCACTTGCGCGGCGGGACCTGGGACGCGGCCACCGCCGACCGACTCGCCGACACCGTCATCGACACCCTGGGTCGATATGCGCCCAACGTTCCGGGGTCGGTCGAGGCTCGTCACGTTCTCACGCCGGCTGAAATGGAGAGAAGGTGGGGCCTCCAGGAGGGAAGCATGTTCCAGGGCGAGATGACCCTGGATCAGTTCTTCTTCGCGCGGCCCGTGGCAGGCTGGGCTCGTTACCGGACTCCCATCGAAGGCCTGTATCTGTGCGGGGC
>JABDQB010000253.1 GCA_013042495.1 Gemmatimonadota bacterium | reverse complement strand
CACTGGGCGTCGGTGCGTGTCGCCGGAGATGGCACGCGCGCCGAGCTGCCCGACGACCCCTCGGACGAGCTGCTGCTCGAGGCGTGGCGTCCGTTCAGGGCATCCGGGGGCTCCTACTCCGTATCGGGGTCCACTATCTCCAGCACCACATTGATCGCAAAGAACCCGAACGGCATGGGCGACGAGTGGGATTCGGAGTTCGAGATGGACGGCGACAAGCTGGTGCGCGTCTTCGGGAATGCAGAAGACGGCAACATCTGGACGGTCACCTACAAGCGGATGGACTAGGAAGCATCGACCAGAAGTCGGGGGCGGGCAGCCGCTCGCCCCCGGTAGACAGGTTCCGCACGTTCGTTTAGGATGGGCGACCGTCAAGCTCCGAGGCTGACACCCACATGACCGAATACAAGCGAGGGCGCGCTTGGCGCCCGTAAACCACTTGCAGGCGCGTGCCGGCTTCCGGCTCGTTGTCTCTCTATGCCTGCTAGGCAGCGTGTCTCTCACGTTCACGCCGGCCTCCCGCGCCCAGGAAATGGACCACATGCACCACGGGGGCGAAGGCGACATCCCCGTCATGCCGTCGGCTACCATGATCATGCCCATGATCCGGAATCCGATGCTGCCCGGTGCAAAGAGCCTCCGCCCATCGGTGAGCGAGTTCCTGCCGGGCGAAGGCATCGACCCGGGCACCCTTCCCATGGCCGGCCCGCGCGAGATCGTGGACCTGGCGAGCGGCGACACGCTGGCCCTCGAGGCCTCCCTGGTCAGGAAGATGGTGGCCGGCGAGACCTTCGTGATGTACGCCTTCAACGAGCAGATCCCGGGTCCACTGATCCGTGTCCAGAGGGGCGCCGAGGTCCACGTGCGGTTCACCAATCGGATCGACATGGAAACCACCGTACACTGGCACGGCCTCCGTCTCGACAACCGGTTCGACGGCGTGCCCGGCCTCACCCAGGACGCCGTCCAGCCCGGCGAGACCTTCGATTACACGATTCGCTTTCCGGACGACGGCATCTACTGGTACCACCCGCACGTGCGCGAGGACATCCAGCAGGACCTCGGGTTGTACGGCAATATGCTCGTGCGCCCGGACCGCGAACCGTACGAGGATCCGGTGCACTCCGAACAGGTCGTCACCCTGGACGACATCCTGATCGAGGGCCGCGAGCTGGTCCCGTTCGGGCGGGAGGCCGGCAACTTCTCGATCATGGGGCGCTTCGGGAACGTCCTCCTCGTGAACGGCGAGCAGCGGTACGATCTCGACGCGAAGACGGGCGAGGTCGTGCGCTTCTATCTCACCAACGTCTCCAACACTCGCACCTTCAACCTCTCGTTCGGCGGCGCCCCCATGAAGCTGGTAGGCGCGGACATCGGCCGGTTCGAGAAGGAGATGTTCGTGCGCAGCGTGGCGATCGCGCCGGCGCAGCGATACGTGGTCGAAGTGATGTTCGAGGAGTCCGGTGAATACACGGTCTCTAATCGGATCACGGGCCTGAACCACATGCGGGGAGAGTTCTTCTCGGCCGTCGATACTCTCGGGGTCGTGCGCGTATCGAACGAACTCGCGGTGCCCGACCGCGGCGAGTCCTTCCGCGCTCTGCACGTGATCGAGGAAGTGCGGGACGAGGTGGAGCCCTATCGCAAATACGTGGACGCGCCGGTGGACCGGGAACTCCTGCTCACGGTTGACATCCACGACCTCCCCGTCCAGGTGATGCAGTTCATCGCGATCGACACGGTGTACCGCTCCCCGGTCGAGTTCACGGATGTCATGTCGCACATGAACTGGCTCTCCACCTCGAACGAGGTGCGGTGGATTCTGCGCGACGTCGATACCGGCGCTGAGAACATGGACATCGACTGGCGGTTCGAGGTCGGAGACGTGGTGAAGATCCGGCTGCGGAACGATCCCGATGCTTTTCACCCCATGAACCACCCGGTACACCTGCACGGGCAGCGCTTCCTGGTGCTCTCCCGGGACGGCGTACCGAACGAGAACCTGGCGTGGAAGGACACGGCCCTGCTCCCGGTGGGCGCGACCGTGGACCTCCTGCTTGAAGTCACCAACCCCGGCCAATGGATGCTCCATTGCCACATCGCGGAGCACCTTGAGGCCGGTATGATGATGGCGTTCGCCGTCGAGCCAGGGGGCTGACGGCATTCGCCGAGGCCCGGGCGTGATTGCGCGGGACGCGAACCCCTCACGGAGGATGGGCATGAGGAACGGGAACAGGATCGGATGGATCGGTGCGGTGGCTCTCGCGCTGCTGGTAGCCGCGCCCGCGGCGTTCGGCCAGGCGACCGAGGACGAACCGGGCACCGAGAACATTAAGCTCATCGGCCAGCACCACGCGGGCGATGGACTCGAGATCAGCTACACGGACGTGGAGGTCGAGCAGGAGCCGGGCCGTCCGTATGCCTACCTGGCGCGCGTTCTCGGCCCCACCAAGGGCATGGACATCGTGTCGATCGAGGACCCGGCAAACCCGGAGCTCCTGTACCAGTGGCGCATCGAGGACCCGGAGCTCCACATCGGCCTCGGTGGGATGGACACCAAGTACTTCAAGCACGATGGCCGGTACTACGTGATCCAGTCTCTGCAGTTCTTCGGCGGACCGGACACGGACTTGGGGGCCGTGGTGTTCGACGTCACCGGTCTCCCGGACGCCTCGACCGTGAAGGAAGTGGGTCGCATCCGCGCGTCGGACACGCCCACCGGCTTCCACAACATCTGGGCTTACAAGCACTCGTCCGGGATCCCGCTCCTGGTGGCCACGACGAGCGGTCCGCACGCCAACCTGTACGACCTGTCGGCCTTCCTGAACGGGGCCGAAGACTACGGATTCATCGGGCAGGTCCCGTGGCCATCCACGGCCATGGACTCGCCGTTCGGTTCGATGGTCGGATACCACGACTTCTACGTGGCGTGGGACCCGGAAGGTGAGCGCGACATCCTTTACGGCTCGGGGCTCGACGGATACTACATCTACGACATCACCGACCCGGCCAATCCCGAGCTGATGACGTCGATCGTGGGCGTCATGGGCGTCACGCTCGCGCATACGCTGACCGCGACGCCGGACGCGAAGATCGGCGTCGGACAGACCGAGTACAGATACTCGCCGATCCGCATCTACGACCTCGAGCAGGGGATCCACGGGGGCCAGGATCGGATCACGTCCGAGCTCAGCGCCTGGACCCGCAACTACGAGGCTCTCTCGCACAACAACGAAATGCGCTACCCGTACGTGTTCGTGTCCTCGTACAAGGATGGGATCGACATCTTCGACATCAGTGATCCTGAGAACCCCGAGGGCGTGGCGTACTACGACACGTACTTCGGGGCGGAGAAGGCGGGGCTGGCCAATGATCTCGGTCTCACCACCGGTAACCCGGTCGGGGAGAGCGACTTCAACGGCGCTTTCGGGATCGACGTCCGGAACTACGACGGCCTGATCGTGGTCAGCGACATGGTCACGGGCCTTTCGCTCATGAAGATGGACGGGTTCGACGGCTGGCACGGGGCGGACCACGGGATGCCGAACATCTCGAGCGTGCAGGACTGGGATCACGGCCCGCAGGGCCTGGTTCCCTAGGTTGCGCGCCGTGAGGGGTCCGATCTTCAGCCGGAGAGGCGGCTTTACGCTCATGGGCGTGGGGCCGTCGCTCCTGCTGTGGCTCATGCTTTCCGGAGTGCCGGCCGCGGTCGCACCGCCAGCCGCGTTTCCCGACCAGTTCCCGTTGTTCCCGACCATGGGGAACGAGGGTGCTTCGGGGATGGCGTACCTCGAGCAGCCCTGGTCTCCGTACGGCGTGTCCGTGGACGAGGAGGGGCGGGTGCAGTACGACCTGACGATCGAGGTGGCGGGATTGCCTGAAGTCGACGGGGAGACCTACCGCGTGTGGATCACGACTCCGACCCTGGATCCGATCGTGGGCGTCGGTTCGATCGATCCGGTGGGTAAGCTGACGACCCCCACGGACTGGCACCAGCTGATGGTCGTGGTGAGCCGTGAGCCGGAAGAAAGGGTCGTGTCCGAGGGCGATCGGTGGGGCGGCCCCATCGTGTTGCGAGGATTCTCGGCGGGCGCTCGCGTCACCCCCATGGCCCAGCACTCGCTGTTCCAGCAGTCCCCCATGTAGCAGGTTGCCCCATCAGAGAAGTACCTCTCAATCAACGTGGCTTCTACAGGGAAGATCCGTATGCGGTCTCGCGTGACGCTGTTGTCCCTGGCTGTCGCGTCGTTCTCAACGCTGGCCGGTTGCGGCGAACGGTCAGGGAGGGCGCCGGAGGTCACCGGTCCGTCCGGACCATTCGCCTACATGGAGGTCCTGGCTGCCGATTCGATGGAGGGCCGACGAACCGGCACGGCCGGATCCGCGCTTGCCGCCCGATTCATCGAAGGACGCTTCCGGGCCGCCGGCCTCGCGGCGGCAGGTGACAGCGGGTTCTATCAACTGATGCCAATGAGTCTGACCGCAGGACGCTCCGGTCGCGTGAGGCCG